>NZ_JBQKJR010000069.1:0-16082 GCF_052117165.1 Agathobaculum sp. LCP25S3_E8 | reverse complement strand
CATCCCGATCCATTTTTCCTCGTTCCAGCATTGCTCTCACCACCTATTCCTATTTTACCGCGCTCAAACGAAAAAGCCCAGCTTTTGCTGGACTTTTTCGACAGACTGAAATCCGGCCTTGAAAGGCCGGATTTTGCTTTTGTAATTAGATGCTGAGGTTATCCCATAAGAGCGTAATTGGCGGCTTGGCAGAGAGCTATTCACTGCTCCGGCAGGTATTCGACGATATCTGTCAAATCACAATCCAACACCTTACACAACGCGTCCAGCGTATTGGTGGATACGGACTCACCGGCTTTCAATCGACGAATGGTGGAACTGCTGATGCCGCCCATGATTTGCAATGTATAGGTAGTTGCGCCACGATGCTCCATCGTTTTCCACAACGGTGCATAGGAGATCACTGAGCAGTCCCCTTTCTCTCACTTGATATATCTCTATTATTGCCTATAATAGTGATATAGTGTTATGGGCAATATTGCCTATACAGAGTGAAAAGGGAAACCGTATAAAAGCTTTAACAAGACGGGCGCTATTGCTGATTTTCGCATTTGGGGTCGCAATGCCATGTTACCTTCTGGTGGAATGGTCATTGATGATTCGAGGCATACAGAAAATGCTCTATAAAAAATGACGAAAATCCACTTTATCGTGTTTTTTCGTCATTTTCTTCTATATATTGCATGATATCTTCAACATGACAGTCCAGCAACCTGCAAAGCAGATCAATGGTTTTGGTGGATACGCTTTTGCCGCATTTCATCGAATAGTAGGTCGCACGGTTGAAGCCCATTTTTTGTAGCTTATACGATGTGATTCCTTTTTCTTTCATGGTTCTGAAAAGCGGCTCATAGCTGATCATTTCAAGGCCTCCGGAACGATTCTTATTTCCGTGTATCGCGTTTTCCACAATGCGCTCAGATCTGTATCAATTTATGGGTATAACACAGCAGTCATATCAGCAGAAAGCGGGGTTTGTATGAAGCAGAAAATCGAGCGATGGGGTATATTACTGGTCTGGGTACTTCTGATCCTGTCCGGATGCAAAGCAGATCTCGCGCAAGCGAGCAGTAGCCCCGACACAGTCAGCGGAACAACCGAGCAGACACCGAACAGCAGCGTATTCCAAGCGACCTTGCCCGAAGACAACCCACAACTGCAATGGGAAATCCCGCAGTATGCAGGCGTGCCCTATACCGAGATCCATAACAATATCCCCTTTTTCACAGACGACGAGATCGCCGACCAATCCTTCGAGACGTACAGCCCGCTAGATGCACTGGGTCGTTGCGGTACGGTGTTTGCTGGCGTGGGACAAGATCTGATGCCGACCGAAGAGCGTGATAGCATCGGACAAGTAAAGCCGAGCGGTTGGCATCTGGTCAAATACGACTGCGTAGACGGCAAATATCTATATAATCGCTGTCACCTGATCGGATACCAACTAACCGCTGAAAACGCGAATGAACGCAATCTGATCACTGGTACGCGGTATCTGAACATCGAGGGGATGCTGCCGTTTGAAAATCAGGTGGCAGACTATGTGCAGCAGACGGGCAACCATGTGCTCTATCGGGTGACACCGGTTTTCGAGGGCGATAACCTGCTGGCAAGCGGTGTTCTTATGGAGGGATATTCGGTCGAGGACAGCGGTGCAGGGATTTGCTTTTGTGTCTATGCCTTCAATGTCCAGCCCGGCGTGCAAATCAACTATGCCACCGGGGAAAGTGCATTGGCAGATGCAGCCCCTTCTGAGCCGACCATACAAGCACCGCCCGAGGAGGAGTCAAGCTATGTGCTCAATCACAACACGCGCAAATTCCATCGGCCGAGCTGCTCCAGTGTGGAGGATATCAAGCCATCCAACCGGGAGGATTACTTCGGTTCACGAGAAGCACTGATCGAAAAGGGCTATGTGCCGTGTAAAAGATGCAGACCTTGATTGCGCCGTCCGGGACAAAAGCGCTCTTTCTGTGTGCCAAGTTATTCGGACATTTTCTTGTAGTCCTGCGCATAATCCTCCAAAATATCGTTCGTATCGGTCAGCATCTGTTCCCGTGTCATGGCAGGCGACGGAGTATCCAGTCTGACCGGAAACGTCATGTTGGTATCCATCTGTCACACCTCTTTACATTGTAAGTATAGTGTTTGTTATGTGGAGTGTAAATGTTTCGGTGTATTGTCAGTGCCTGTAAAACCAGCGGAACCTCAACCGACCAAAGTAATCATGGAATTTGACAACTTTCATATTCCCATGTTATGATGCCTATGTAATATAAAAGCGAACATAAAAAAGGATAAGAAAAGTAATTAAATCTGCCACACACTTACTCTTTCTATGAGGTAAGTGTGTTTTTTTATATCATTTTTAACGGAGCATTTTCAATATAAGGAGAGAAAGATCAATAAAAAATTTTTCAAGAATTTTTTTGCTTGCCAAGGACATCTGTTTTTTCATTAAAAAAGACCTATCTGTCTCGCGTCAAAAGCTGTGTTTTCCGTGTCCTAGCCCTGTCCCAAAATTCCTGTTTTCACTTCCTATACTGCGAAGCAGCCGATTTTAGGCTGACGGATCGCACCTTATCTAACCACCATATAACCAGATGAAAATTTATTCTGTCAGTTTATCCACCCAGTGGGAGGATGCGGCAAGGGTCATATAGAAAGATGCGTTTCTTTCTGCAATCCCCAAACCGACGCCCACGCCAGACTTTTCCCCGCGCATCGGCATCGCTGGTTTCGTCCATGTGTACATGCCGGTTGATTGTTTCAACAGCAAGGCATCGGCAGCTATACCACGGGATGCGTTTCCCATGACGGCTGTTTGCAGGCACCTACAAGGGTGAGATGCCACCGTTCCCCTATCCGCCCCCGACCATCAGAGAAAGGATTCTGATTTTATGAATATCGCACAAGTTGTTCCCACTCGTTTTGCACAGGCCTGTGAACAAAAGCTGTTATCCAGTCTCGGTAAGGGTATCAGCAAGCATAGCGAACGCGCACGCAACATTGCAGCAGGAAGCGAGCGCATGTCCAGCGATTTGCTGCATTCCGATGACACGATCAACAGCTATGCCAACTGTCTGACACAGTATGCACGCTGGATAAAAGAAAATCATCCTGATTGCCATCGTCTTCAAATTGCAAAGAAGCGGCATTATGACCATGAATTTATCCAGCATCTGATCAACACGCATGCCTATGCACCTACCACCATCAAGCAGTATGCGGCTGCTCTTGCTTTCGTGCATGGCTGTACGATGAATCAGGTACACAACGCCCGTCCGACCGTTCGTGCGGAAGATGCTACGCGCAGTCGCAGCTACACAGAAGAGAAGTTTAACCGTCAGTTGCAGTACCGTCTGCAACACGGTCCTGTTTGCGTGGCAGCAATCATGCAGATTTGTCGTGCTACCGGATTGCGCCGCGACGAAGCAGAGCAGGTGTGTCCGTCCAATTTTCACTTTACCGGAACGCACTATGTCTGCCATCTGTCCGGCAATCCCGACCATCTGAAATTCCCGGGTGAAAAGACCGTTTGGACTAAGGGCGGCCGTATGCGTACCATCGAGATCCTGCCCAAGTACAATGATGTTGTGCACCGAATTTTGTCCTTCTGCGATCCGGATGAAAAGATCTGCCCGAAGATTCCAGATCGCATCGATGTCCACGGTATCCGCAGCATGTATGCCTGTGAGCTATATCTGGCGTTTGCCCGTCCAATCGATACGATAAAACCTTCGGACCGCACAATGGAGCATGACAAATCCCGCCCTACCCGGTACCGTGACAGGCAGGGCTATGTTTGGGATCGAGCTGCACTTCTGCGTGTTTCTTCGTCTCTGGGTCATAACCGCTCGGAAGTCGTTGTGCGGCACTATTTGTGGCGTCTGCGGCAGGAGAAATCTAAGATTTCATGATTTTTTTCTTTTCCGCTTTCTACGGTCTTTGCAATTTTTCCCACCGACCTGTTATTTCAAATAACACACTCCATGGGTCTAAAATTGCACCGTATTCCTTGCAATATACCAAGTGATTATTTTCGTCTATAACATATGTTGTTTCTTTGCATCGGCATATTCTCCGGCGGTCACGCTCGATGATTGCCGGGAAGATATGACATACTCCCACAGCTTACGCAGTAGGCTTTCTCAGCCGCGCTCTAAAAAAACAGTATGATTGACGATCGGTATGAATTATTTTATGATTAGGACATAATAAGTACCGATTGGAGTGAGGACAATGATGATACGGTCTGCAACTGCATTGCGCAATGATTATGATGGTATGGTAAAACTGTCGAAGGAAAAACAGGAGCCGATCTTCCTGACTCGCAATGGAGACGGCGAAATGGTATTTGTCCCATTAGAAGTATGGGAAAAGCGGGAAGCGGAGCTGAATCTATTGGCAGAAATGCTTCGCCGCGAACAAAACCGGATGGCTGGTGCAAAGACCTATTCCATGTCTGAGATGGAAGCGGATGTGGAGGCACTGTTGCATAAGGATTGAGTGGCTCAACTAGGCGCACAATGAGTTTCGGGAGTTTGTGACATACTACGTGACACAGGTGGGAAATCCTCACGCTGAAAAATTACCAAAGAAAATTTTGCGAGCGGTCGCGCAGCTGGCGGACTTTCCCGAGATGGGCGTGTTAAAATATGATACGCTGATGGGAAAATAGGGATTCCGTGCGTTGTTCATCGCACAGTATGTTTGTGTGTATAAACTCGAGAATGATACCGTACAGACAGGTGCATGTCGAAGAAATGAAAAATTCTGCAGCAGGCCTTTCTCCATAACGCTCTCTCCAGTCTCGGGTACGATTACCGTATTCGGTTCTCTTCTGCCAAAAAGTCCAGCTCAATATACTCCAGCGCTTCAATCAGAATTTTATATGGAGGATCAAAATATAGAGCGCACAGGACACGAACCATTTGAATCAAACAGTAGACAGACACCGCGATGGCTACGATAAAAGTCACTTCTATTGGATCGTTGTGTTCTAAGGCATACGTTAAAAACGGAACACTTGAAGCAGCCACCACAACGGACCATAGCTTTTGCAGATTGAAGCTCGGCTGTTCGCACATTTCTTCCTTATATTTTTTTATGAGGTGCTGCACCATCAGCAAAGAATATGAATTGTAGTCAGCATGATATTTCTTCAAAATCGATTCCATGATTCTTTTATGATTTATTTCACTGTCTATCACTGGATTTTGTTTGCGGAACAGAAAGCTCATCCCTATTATGACAACAATGTATATCGTAAAAGCAAGTGGATATCGAATAAAGTCGATATCCATAAATGATATAAAAGTGAAAGATGAAAAGATAATCGCTGTCAATAGGGCTATAATATACTGCTTATAAAGATGACTCTTAGAAGGCATTTTTTCTTTAAATTCCTTCGCTACCCTATATGGCTCCAGAGGCTTATAGGTTTTCATTTCGATTCCTCCTTAAAATACGTAGATGGTTTGATAGAGTTGTTTTCTGTCTTTCATTTGCTATACTAGATCTGTGCCGGGAGCTCCTATCGCTTCGCTCAGGGGAACCATCCCCCTGTCCGCTTCGCTCCAGGGGGGATGGTATATATATTATATATGTGTTTTATTTTGGCACAAGGAAAATAGCAATTAAATGTCTGGCAGTTATCTTTTCTTGAAATAGTATGAAAAGTTAGGTATTCCAGAAAAATACAAGTTTTTCGTGTTCTGGAGTGCCATTTTGATACAGCCAAAATGATTTTTTTCACTGTTTCCAAGTGCTCCGGCGCTGTTTGGGTTTGAGGTATCGTACCTCTGGCAAAGATTGAATACAAGTCATTTCTGTCCCTCAGGCGTATCGGTTTTTCGAACGCCTAATCAAAGAATACAGTCTGACGAGAGGAGTTACCTCACCTGCTCAGGAGCCAACAAAGGCCTGCAACTGTGCGTTCCACGGCTTGGTTATAGTGATTGCCTGGATTCAGCTGGAACACTGTGTCAATGCCCTTGCCACGATAGAAGGCGTGAATCTCCTCTGTGTTCTGTCGAACACTTCGCAGAACCGGGTTTCGGGTTTTGCTTTCCTTGTCACCTAGGGAGAAATACATGCAGTCCGGCCAGTGCTTTGGCTCATGGGAGAAGATATACTCCTTCATTCCGGGAAACCAGAGAGAGCCGGACATGCTGCCCACACGGGAAAACAGGTCTGTGTGGTAGATGCCGTACAGCGCAAACAGCCCTGCCAGAGAGTACCCAGCGATCCCTCGCCAATAAGGGACTCCGCCAATCTCTTTCTCTGCCGTTGGGATAATCTCCTCAGTCAGGAGCCGCAAATAGTCATCTGCACCACCGGTGCAGGGCTCAGCATTTTTAAAAGCAGGTGGGCTGTCCCAGGGTGTCATGTCATGGTTCCAGTCTAAATCGCTGATGGTCACCAAAGTGAACGGCGGGCAGCCGGCAGTCTGCGTGGCCTCGTATACCTTCTGTCCTTCACCAGAGAAGGTGTTGAGGTAGATAATAGGTGCGTTTCCTTCAAAATTTGTGAAAATGGATATTGTTTTTCCCTTTGTTGAGAAAGTGTACATAGTTTGAATCATCCGCTTTCTATTTTGATAGGGAGCAGTACACAGGAAAGTCCTGTTTATTGGATAAAAATTGTGCGAAACTATTTCAAAATAATGGTGAACGCATTGTCGACAAAGCCGGATGGTTTTGTTGATATTTGCCAATAAGTCCTTGTCGGATTTTGGAATTCCAGTTATACTAAGTACAATATACATCCATAAAGAGAAGATAGGAAGAGTGAAATATAATGCTGTCTCCTGGCCTTTATGAACAAGTCATCAATACTGCCCTGAACCGCGAGCTTTCGAAAATCCCAGATGCCCGCAAATCGGTTGTGCCCATTGATAAGGCGGAGGCCTCCAAGGTGTTGGCACAGTATCTGGCGGATGTGGTGCAAAAGGGCCTAGAGAATGTGATAGATAACGGCGGGGACATCTCCAAGCAGATTGGCCTCGCCAACAAGATTGTAGATCTCATCCAGAACATAACTGAGGAAGCTGACTTTGCTACGCTGAGTGTCGATCAGAAGGCAGAGCAGCTTCTTGCGCTTTTGCGGGAGCAGGACCCTAGGCTGGCCGTTGGCAAAACGGCTGCTGTGTTGCCTCGACCAGAGACCTCCATTGCCCAGAGTAGCTTATTCACCGGGGCCATCCATGAGCCCCAGATGTACACGGAGCTCAAAAAGGAGATCGTCTCCGCCGACCGCATCGACATGCTTGTGTCCTTTATCAAGTGGAGCGGCCTGCGGCTCCTAATAGATGAGCTGCGGGAGTTTACCCAGAATGACGGCGAGCTGCGGATTATCACCACCTCCTATATGGGGGCCACCGATGTGAAGGCCATTGAGGAACTGCGCAAGCTGCTCAACACCAGAATCAAGGTCAGCTACGACACCAAACGTACCCGCCTCCACGCCAAGACCTACGTTTTTTACCGGGATACCGGTTTCACTACCGCCTATGTAGGCTCTTCTAACCTATCTAACGCCGCTATCTCCAGCGGTCTGGAATGGAATGTAAAAGTCACTCGCCGGGATTTGCCTGAGACCATCGACAAGATTGCCGCCACCTTCGAGAGCTACTGGAACTCCAGCGAGTTTGAGTACTACTCTGAGGGCCAGAAAGAGCGGCTGGCCCGGGCACTGAAGGCAGAAAAATACTTCGACGCCAACAACGCCGAAGTGTATACCATGGATATTGCGCCCTACTCCTATCAGCAGGAGATTTTGGACAAGCTGGAGGCGGAGCGCACCGTCCGAGGCTATACCCGCAACCTGGTAGTGGCCGCCACCGGCACCGGGAAAACAGTGATCTCCGCTCTGGACTATAAGCGTTTTTGTAAGCAGCATCCAGGTGAGCCCTGCAGGCTGCTCTTTGTGGCACACCGGGAGGAGATTTTGCGGCAGAGTCTGTACACCTTCCGGGCAGTTTTGAAAGACGCCAACTTCGGGGAACTGTTTGTAGGCAGCTACCGACCGGAAAGCATTGACCATCTGTTTTTGTCCATTCAGACCTTCAATTCTCAGAATTTTGCCGGCAAAACTGCTCTGGATTTATACGACTATATTGTTGTGGACGAGTTCCACCATGCGGTAGCGCCCACCTATCAGAAGCTATTGACCTACTATCAGCCCAAAATCTTGTTGGGTCTGACTGCCACCCCGGAGCGTATGGACGGCAAGAGCGTACTGCCCTATTTTAGCAACCGAATTGCCGCGGAAATCCGGCTGCCGGAGGCCATTGACCGCAAGCTGTTATGTCCCTTCCAGTATTTTGGCGTCACCGACACGGTGGATCTGAACACGTTGAGATGGAGCGCCGGCGGCTATGACAAAAATGAGCTTTCCAATCTCTATACCCTCAGCGGTGCCGTGGCCAGCCGCCGTGCTGATCTGGTAGTGTCCTCGCTTCTGAAGTATGTGACTGATATTGATGAGGTCAAAGGGCTGGGCTTCTGCGTGTCCATTGAGCATGCAGAGTTTATGTGCCACTATTTTAACGACCACGGGATTTCGTCCATCTTTCTGACGGGAAAATCCACCGATGAGGAGAGAAAAACCGCCAAAGGACGGCTGGTCAGCGGAGAGGTGCGTTTTATCTTTGTGGTGGACATCTATAATGAGGGCGTAGACATACCGGAGGTCAACACGGTGCTATTCCTGCGGCCCACGGAATCCTTGACGATTTTCCTTCAGCAGCTGGGCCGTGGTCTGCGGCTTGCGGAAGATAAGGAATGCCTGACTGTGCTGGACTTTATCGGTCAGGCCAACAAGCGGTATAACTTTGAGGATAAGTTCGCTGCCCTGTTATCCAATACCATCCGCAGCGTGACCCGGGAGATCAAGGACGGATTTGTCTCCGCACCCAAAGGCTGCTACATACAGCTGGAAAAGAAAGCTGCCAAGTATATTCTGGATAACATTCGTGCTTCCTATGGCAATACCGCCGGGCTGGTGTCTCGGGTGGCCAGCTTTACCGAAGATAGCGGATTGAAGCTGACCCTGGCAAATTTTCTGGACTATTACCATCTGGACCCCAGGGCAATTTACAAGTTTTCGTCCTTCTCCCGCATTTGTGCCCGGGCGGATGCAATTGAGGACTTTAATGAACCGCTGGAGGATGTACTTACAAAAGCCTTTGGTCGGTTGGCCGTTGTGGACTCCCGGCGCTGGATACGTTTTTTGCTGGACCTGCTGCCCCATCTGGACGATGTGGACTTCACGGCGCTGAGTGAACTGGAACAGCGGATGCTCCAGATGTTCTATGTGACCGTTTGGGGCAAGGCGGCAGAGAGTTGGGAATCCGATGAGGTGCTGGGCAACCTGCATTCCCTCTCGGATAGTCCCGTGCTGCTGGGTGAGCTTTTGGATCTGCTCCGCTATCGGTATGAGCAGATCGACTTCATTGACGAGCCGGTGGACCTGGGCTTTGACTGCCCACTGGACCTCCATTGTACCTATACCCGTGATCAACTGCTGGTGGCGTTGGATTTCTTGAAACCGGCGACGGTGCGCGAGGGCGTCAAGTGGCTGCGAGAGAAGCAACTGGATGTGTTCTTTGTGACGCTGAATAAGGCCGATAAGGACTACTCACCTACCACCATGTATAACGACTACTCCATCAATGAGAGCCTGTTTCACTGGCAAAGCCAGAGCACCACGGCGGCGGATTCGCCAACCGGACAACGGTACATCCATCATCGGGAGCGTGGGAGTAAGGTGCTGCTGTTTGTACGGGAGTTTAAGGCGGACCGGATCACAGGTAGTGCAGCAGCCTATACTTTCTTAGGAACGGCGAATTATGTAAAGCATGACGGAAGTAGGCCCATGAATATCACCTGGCGGCTGGATCGACCGATTCCGGCGAAGTTTTTGAAGAAGACAAATAAATTGGTGGTGGGATAAATGACTGAAGTAGTAGCGGCCCTGATCTGGGATCAGGACAAGTTTATGATTTGCCAGCGCCCGGCGCATAAGGCCAGAGGGTTGCTGTGGGAGTTTGTTGGCGGTAAGGTAGAGCCAGGAGAAACCAAAGAACAGGCACTTATTCGCGAATGTCAGGAGGAGTTGGCTATCACTCTGGATGTGGGTGAGGTGTTCATGGATGTGGTTCACGAATACCCTGATTTGACGGTCCATCTGACGCTGTTTCATGCTACTATTCGGGAGGGTATTCCCCAGAAAATGGAGCATAATGACATCCGTTGGATCACGGTAAATGAGATTGATCAGTATGAGTTCTGCCCGGCAGATGAGGAAATCCTAACAAGACTAAAACGATTGAGTGGGAAGAAAAATTAGATAGAAGATTTATTGACTACACTGGGAAACACGAGAATACAGCGAAAGGAAAAGCACGGGATGAAGATCATTTGTTTCGGCGATTCCAACACCTACGGCTATGACCCCCGGGGCTATTTCGGCGGACGTTATGACGCAGAAAGCCGGTGGGTGGATATCTTAGCTGCGGAAACCGGCTGGATCGTTTGCAACATGGGGCAGAATGGCCGGGAGATCCCTTCTGCCGTTCCTGCCTTCCCTGCTGATACAGATCTGCTGATCGTCATGCTGGGAACCAACGATCTGCTCCAGGGGTGTAGTCCTGAGCAGGCCGCTGAGAGATTGGAGCGGTTCCTCTTAGACATCTCTCTGGCCCGAAGCAAGATCCTGCTGATTGCCCCACCACCGATGACTCTGGGCGAGTGGGTACCCAGCCAGCAGCTCATTGATGATTCCCATACCTTTGCCCAGCTCTGTCAGCGCTTGGCAAAGCAACTGGATATTCGATTTGCCGATGCTGGAAAGTGGGATATCTCCTTGGCCTATGACGGCGTACATTTCACGGAGCAGGGCCAAAAAACCTTTGCTGCCAGACTTCTGGAGGAACTCAAATGAAACGAATTGCAATTTTACTTTCTTCTCTGCTATTGCTGTTGACTGGATGCGGTGGGAATGACGCAAACGGCTCTTATGAGCAGATCACTCAGGAAGAAGCCAAAGAAATGATGGACACCGAGGAGGTCATCATCCTGGATGTGCGGGAGCAGGACGAATACGACAGCGGACACATTCCCGGTGCTGTCTTGCTGCCGGTGGGTACCATCGATGAGGATACTGCCGCTGAGGTGATCCCGGAAAAGGACGCCACGGTGCTGGTCTACTGCCGCAGTGGAAACCGTAGTAAGACGGCATCTTCCACACTGGCCGAACTGGGCTACACCAACATCTATGAATTCGGCGGTATCAACACTTGGCCCTATGAGACGGAATCGTAAGGCAAACATTATAAAATTTATATCGCCTAATCAAAGAATACGGAACTGACCGGTTGGTCAGATAATACAACAACTGTGTGTCATGTTTCTTTCTCAGGAACTTCCGCTGAAGCTGGTTGGAACGGAATCATACAACGGAGTCGTGAATTTGGTATACGAAAGGCGGTGACGGCAGATATGAAAATCCGGGAAGTCATTGATCACAAAAAGGCGTATGTCGATTTGTTGCTGCTGGCGGATGAACAGGAGGATATGATCGACCGTTATCTGGAGCGTGGGACCATGTATGTGCTGGAGGATGATGGGGTCAAGGCTGAATGTGTGGTAACGGACGAGGGCGGCGGCATTCTGGAACTGAAAAACATTGCCGTAGCGCCGGACTGTCAGGGCAAGGGATACGGAAAAGCTTTGGTGAACTTCCTTGTCCGAACTTACAGGGCGCAGTATACGGTGCTGCAGGTTGGCACCGGAGACAGCCCGTCCACTATCCCGTTTTATAAATCCTGCGGCTTTCGCAGGCACCATCTGGTCAAGAACTTTTTTACTGACCACTACGACCACCCCATCTACGAGTGCGGGGTGCAGCTGGTGGATATGGTGTACCTGCAAAGAGAGCTATGAAAAGCGGAGCGCCCATGTTGATATGTACCCCCTTTACTGGACACCCAGTAGAGGGGGTATTATTATGCGGTACACATATGAGTATAAAAAGAAATGTGTAGAACTGTATTGAGAAGGAAAATGGCCAGAAACGCCAGAAGGTATTAGGGATAAATCTTTTCGAGATAAAGTGAGACTATGGGTAAGAACAGAGGATAGCCGCGGTCCAGAAGCACTGAAACACAAAAATTTCAACAGGAACTGGACACCAGAAGAACGGCTAGAACTAGTATCCCAAGTAATGTCCGGGAAATCCTGTGTGTCAGTGGCAATCGAGGCCGGTATTCAAGATAGACTATTGTATCAATGGGTTCAAAAATATAAAACAAAGGGGTATAATGGCCTGGTAGAAATGAAAAAAGGTGGTCCAAGTAAAGGGGTACCCCACATGAAAAAAGAAGAAGCAAAGCCACTTAATGAATCTGAACGAGAAGAATTGATCCGGCTTCGGGCAGAAAACAAGTATATAAAGGCGGAGAATGAAGTCATAAAAAAGAGATCGCCTTGAGAGAAGAGAAGCACGCAGCGCAACTCAAGGCGAGAAAGCAGCGATCATCAAAGAGCTGCGCGAAAAAGGATACCAATTGAAATATCTGTTGAAGTCTATGCAGATGGCACGGTCTACCTATTATTTTGAGTTGAGCAAGGCCGATCAAGTTGCTGTTCGAAACCATTGCTTGGCAGATGAAATCAAGGACATTTTCTCACAGCATAAAGGTCGCTACGGTGTGCGAAGAGTATATCAGGAACTTATAAAGCGTGGCCACAAGGTTAATCATAAGCGGGTACAACGGCTTATGCACACTATGGGGTTGGCAGGAAAGCACCCAAAGGAAAAGTATCATTCCTACAAAGGCGAGGTCGGCAAGGTTGCGGAGAATATCCTTGACCGAGATTTCAGCACGACAGCTCCTATGCAAAAATGGACTACCGATGTATCTCAGTTCGTTTTTTCGTGGGGGAAGTGCTATCTCTCTCCCATACTCGACATGAACACAAACGAAATCATTTCTTATGATTTATCTCAAAGTGCCAATATGGAACAGATCCAGAGAATGTTGGCCGGTGCCTTTGCGAAGTTTCCCTCTGTAGATGGCCTGATTTTTCACTCTGATCAAGGGTGGCAGTACCAGCACGTGTACTTCAGGCAGGCACTTAAAGATCACAAAATCATTCAATCTATGTCAAGGAAGGGTAACTGTTACGACAATTGCATCATGGAGACCTTCTTTGGACGGATGAAAAACGAGATGTTCTACGGGCATGAAAAAGAGTATTCCTCTTTTGAAACGTTTGCTAAGGCTGTTGACGGCTACATAAATTACTACAACAACGAAAGAATCCAAGCGAAAACAAAATGGATGCCTCCCGCAAAATTCAGAGAGGCATCCATGTGCTCCTAATTCAATTTTTAATGTGTCCAGAATCCTGGGTACATATCAATGTGAGCGCTCCGCTTTCTGTCAGTTATCCCTTTGCGCCAGAAAAGCTTCGATGGCCTCTACGGTCTGAGCCTGCTGTTCCTCGGCGGAGATGGTGGCGGGGAGATCTCCCTTCTGGGGGCCGTAGTTGCCGAACTGGGCGTGGTTGCCGCCCTCGATCTCCACAATGTTCTCCGTATAGTCGATTTTGTCCTCCACACTCTGGTTGAGGGAGCCGTAGATGGTCAGGGTGTTCTCATCCGGATAGTCACCATAAATGTAAGCACCCATCAAAATCAGGCCGTCCATCAGATCGGGATGTTCCGAGGCAAACTTGGAGGCCATGCCGCCGCCCATGGAGTGTCCCGCTATGTACCAATGCTGGTACTCCGGGAACTGGGCAATGACTTCTTCTGCCGCATTGGCATCAAAAATCGCCATGTGGAACGGCATATGCACCAGAATACAGGTTACTCCCGTCTGCCGGATCTGATCCAGGAGGGGCAGATAGGCTTCTGCCTCCACTTTGGCACCGGGATAGAAGATCATGGCAGTGTCGGTGGGATAGCTTGGGGACAGGATGGTCAGATTGTTCTGCACTTCGATGGTGCTGTCCTGGGACATTACCTCCAGAGCCACATCTTCCGCCCGGTAATAATCGGACACATACCAGAAAAACGCACCCACCAGAATAGCCAGTATCAGAACAAGGATTCCACCGGCGAAAAGCCATTTTTTGCGCCGGGACATTGGAGTTTTGTTCATAGCGGCACACCTCATTGTTCGTCCTGAGGCAGATACTCTTGGATGGTGTAGCGCCGCCGCCCAGCTGTGGATTTTCCGTATTGGATGGCCTGCTGGGGACATTCGTTGATGCAGCGCAGGCACTGGAAGCACTGTGCCGCCCAGACGGGTTTACCGTCTCGGAGGGTAATGGCACGGGCTGGACAGTTTTTCATGCACAGGCCGCAGCCGTTGCAGCTATCCTCGGCAAAGAAGGGCTTGGCGCTTCGGGCAAATTTATTGAACCCGAAGTTGGCAAGATGGGACTTCACCCCGGCCAGACCACCCTCATGGACACGGTACACCGGCTCCTGCTGCTGGATCTCCTGAGCTATCCGTTTCAGTTCCGCACGGGCAGCGGTGATCTTTTGGCGGATTTCACGCTCGTTGTCGGTATCGGAGCCGATGATGTAGTTGTTGGGCATCACCAGACTGTAACTGCTGCTGAGGGGATACACCTTGGAAAAATGCTTCATGGCAAGGCCGGCGTCTCCACCGCAGGTGCATACGCCGAAGGTGAACGACTGGGTCTTGGGCAGCTTTTTCGCAAATTTCGCCATGATCTCCGGTGCGCCCCAGGCGTAGACCGGAAAGACAAACCCGATCTGCCCGGCGCTGTCCAGATCCGGCAGCTGATTCAGGTTGGTGATATCATAGGCCTTATCCCCGGTGAGTCGGGCCAGCTGCCGGGCCGCCCACGCCGAGTTTCCTGTTCCGGAAAAATAGAAAATCATCGTTTATGCTCGCTTTCTTGGTTTATTATGCAATTAGTATCAGCATAGCAAAGAATCTCCACATCTGCAAGCGTTCATACAAGCATTGTGCTGCTGTGTCAACCGGAACAGAGATGATCAAGGAAACATTTGCACCAAGCCCAATACCCACTGTAGCCGCTCCACAAATAGCGCTTATGGAGCCGAAAGAACCGGAGGTATCGCTGACAACAGAACGGGAGCAAGTTGAGGAAATAATATCAGTTTTTAACAAGCAATCGGCAAAGATAACCGCCCGCTGAATTCCGAAGATATTCAGCGAGCGGTTACTTGTCTGTAGAGTCATCCAAAATCATGCCGATTGCCGCCGCCGGAACCTAGCTCTTCAAAGGTACAGACGATTTCCTCGATTTGCTGAAAGCATTCGCTGTCCGCCAATGCGTCATCCTCCAGGATGGCTTTAATTTTGCCCAGAGCCTTGTAGCATTCCAGTTCCACAATCTTTGCTACGTCTGTATTGATAAGTTCTGGGAAGGAAACCTGAATTTTTTCGTTTGCAAACACATGACAAAGGATCTCCTGATACAGCTCCATACAACCACCGCCTTAGTACTTATAAGTTCTATAATCAACATTCTAATGAAAATCTGCGGTATCGTCAATAGTATTAATCAGTACTAAAGGCGGTGGGCGGTATGTTATTTCAACGACTGAGAGATTTGCGGGAAGACCGGGATCTGCGGCAGGAGGATGTGGCGAAAATTTTAGGAATCAGCCAGACGGTGTATTCCCGCTACGAGCGTGGGTTTCAAACCATTCCTGTAATTCATCTTCTAAAATTGGCGGACTACTATAAGGTCTCCACCGATTATATTCTGGGACGAACCAACAATAGTAAACCGTATGATGTAAAATAGATTTTTCAATCAAGAAAATTGATAAAAGAAGAAAAACCACCCGAAAAGGCGGTTTTATGACCGAAAATGGTCCGAGTATTATTAAATGGTTTCGGAAAATCAAGATACAAAAATGATTCGGGTACAGGCAATCAGTATTTCGATTTATAGTGGAAATGTCAAGAAATGTGCAGTCTGGAAACACCCAAAATCTGAAAAGCATGGTAATACAGCGCAGTTTTCCGAAGTGGAGCGTAGCGGAACGCAGGAAAACTGCGGCAG
>NZ_JBQKJR010000068.1:0-16238 GCF_052117165.1 Agathobaculum sp. LCP25S3_E8 | reverse complement strand
GTTTGCTTGCTCCTTTCGAATGTTTGTGTGGTAACTTCATTCTACCAGAGCCTGCAAGCTATGTCTTCTTTTATGCGATTTTCAATTTGCGCAACTTATTGTACCTTATCTGGTCTCTACAATAACTGCCTTATAATCTTTTATCTTTTTTCAAACAGTTTGGTTAGAATAAAAAAATTCCTTTCTTGCACCTTGTACAAAGAAAGGAATTTTTGCTAAATATAAAGTGCGCTTATTATACCTGTAATATTTCTGAAATCGAAGAAATGATGCTTTTGACTCCTGATGTAATGGTATAGGCGCCTAATTGACGTGCCTCATTCCCATATTTTTTTATTGCAGTATAGCTGGCATACACAATTACCGGTGTTTTGCAATGCAAATCTTTAAGTTCCTTTAATAACGAGAGGCCAGCGTCACTTTCAGAACCTCGTCCCATATCCGTAATAATGATGTCATAGGATTCTCTTTGGAACAATTCGATTCCTTGATCTGTCGATATTGCGATATCAAATTGAACATTTTTACTTTTGAAAAGGTTCATTATGGCTTCATTATTGATGGGATAGTCGTCTACCCATAATACTTTAAGTTGTCCCTCTTTGATATTACTTTTTACTCGTTTATGTGTAGACGATGATTCATCAACAAGACTCCAAATTAATTTTTGCATTTCCTCTAATCTTTTTTCGACACTATTATATACCTTATTGTTAAGCGCACTAATTACAGGACTATCATGAGCTTCTACATCCATTTTTGTCAGATAATCCTCGATTTGAATTTGAATCCGTTGTTCCAAACCCAGCGATTCTTTATAGAATATAATACCAAAGTCTTTTATATCAAAGGGAGGAGATTGATCATCCTGCAAAAGCATAATTGTACCAGTCTTCAAAGTATGCCGAATTCCCAACTCATACCATACGTTGGAATTAAAATCTGTCAAAACCGCAACAACGACATCGCTGTTTTCTATATTAGCGACAATATTGGAAAATAATTTATATGGTCCTACTTCAGATCTTGTGCAAGAATATCCGTTGCTCTCCATTATTCTCTTTATTATATTGAAAAATTCCGTCCAATAGTTTTCATCATGCACGTCGGTCGTTTTCGAAAACGGCATGATAACAAAGCATTTTTCCCCATTGTTTTTTCCTCCGCATTCCTTTTGCATAACTGATTATCGCTGTAATATTGGAAAACCAGAAAAGGATTAACCTTATTTTACAATCTAATGGGAAAATATGCAATTCAAATATTGGAATTTATCATCTGTGCTCTCCCGCTCGTTTTTTTGATACCATACGGGATTGCCGTATGAGAGAGCGGATTGGCCGTTTCCGGCAAGTTCTCACTGCAGCTTCTGTGCAAAACTGCTGCCAGAAATATTGGTGGAAACCTGCAGCATTTCCAGTATGGTTGCCGCGACATCGGAAAAACTGGTGCGCGTTCCCAGATTAACGGGCTGAATGCTCTGCCCCATAACCAACAGCGGCACATATTCTCTGGTATGATCGGTAGTAGCCTGATAAGAGGGATCGCAGCCATGGTCTGCGGTGATCATGACCACATCATCTTCTCCCATCTGCTCCATGAACGCCGGCAGCCATGCGTCAAATTCCGTGAGAGCCTTCGCATAACCGTCGACGTTGCGGCGATGGCCATACAACATATCAAAATCCACCAGATTGATAAAGCAAAGGCCATGAAAATCACGCTTGGCATACTCCATCGCGTACTCCAAACCATTGGCATTGGATTTGGTATATACCTTCTCTGTAATACCCCTCCCGGCAAAAATATCATATATTTTGCCCACAGCAATGCAATCCAGTCCCGCTGCCTGAATGGCATCCAGCATTGTTTCAGCCGGCGGTTCCAGAGAAAAATCATGCCGGTTGGCCGTGCGCGTGTATGCGCCCGAAGTCCCCACAAAGGGACGGGCAATCACACGTCCTACGCCATGCTTCCCCTGAAGCTGCTGTCGTGCAATCCGGCAGTATCGATACAGTTCCTCCAACGGCACAACGTCTTCATGGGCGGCAATCTGAAATACTGAATCGGCTGAGGTATACACAATCAGCTTACCAGTGCGGACATGTTCATCGCCATATTTTGCAATCACTTCCGTGCCGGAAATGGGAATGTTGGCAAGGACGCCTCTGCCGGTGGCCTGCTCAAAGGGTTTGAGCACTTCTTCCGGAAAACCATTCGGATACGTGGGCAACGGTTTTTTTGAAATCACACCCGCTAGCTCCCAGTGTCCAATGGTGGTATCCTTTCCCATGGACGCCTCCGTCAGGCGGGCATACGCCCCGCCGGGTACACCCTCCGGCGCAGGCAGGCATGTCACGCCGTCAATACAACCCAAACCGGCCTTAATCATATTCAGAATCCGACATTCCTTCGATGCGGCACACGCAGCCAGTGTGTTGACATTCACATCCCCGAATTTTTCAGCATCCGGCATTTGTCCAATGCCGAAAGAATCCAGCACAAACAAGAAAATTCGTTTCATTTTTTCACCTCTCATAGCATAAGAATGTTTTCTGGTTTCGTCCGTGCTTTCCAGCTGCAAAATCTCCTATTTTTGAAGATGCGCCACGAAAGCATCGGTGGTCAAAATATTCTGCAACAAAATCGTCATCAACGTATTGTGCACCTCATTTTGTTCCAGAAGAAACGCATTATATAAACAGAAATCCTGTCTTTAGTATACAAAAGCTGATGAGGAATTTGTATTCTTATTGGTTATCACGAGACAAAGGTCGCGTAAATTGAAATCTTCCTTTCCAAGATTACACGATATGGGCGCAGATGTCTATAGCTTTTCTTCGCTTTATAAACGGCTCCGATATTATCCTTCTGCGTCAGACTGCTGCGCATTTCTACCTTGGAATACGATGGAATGGTCAAACGAGACACCAACTTGCAACTTGACTCTATTATAATTTTCCCCCACTTGTCCAGCAGTCTGTGGTACAATAGAATATATCAGGGCCGTGGCACACCGCAGCCAAAAACATGTCAATGGAGAGAATGCTTATGACACACAAACCGCGTTTTGCGCGCCTTATCGCAGTCGTTTTTCTGCTCAATCTGCTCTTACCAAATGCCGCGCTGGCAGCCAACCAAACCGTTCGGACTTTTTCGATCCGTATCGTACATACCAACGATATTCACGCCCGTGTGGAGGAAAACGCGGGGAGCGGCATCATCGGTATGGCGCGGCTTGCAGGCGTGATAGACGACTATACCGCCAGCGCCAACCTTGATCTGGTACTCGATTCGGGCGACCTGTTCCACGGTCAGCCGATTGCAACGCTCGTGCAGGGCGAAAGCGTCGCACAGCTGCTCAAGGCCTGCGGCTACGACGCAGTCACCGCTGGAAACCACGACTGGAGCTACGGCAAAGAGCGTCTGAAGGAGCTGTGCGAAATCGCAGACGTGACCATGCTTACCGGCAACGTAGTCGAAACCGACACAAATACGCCCTTCTTTGACGATGCATTTTACACAGAAACTGTTCAGATTGGCGGACAGGAACTCAAGGTCGGTTTATTCGGTGTAATTGACCCGTCGATTAAGCAGGACACCACACCTGCCAATGTTGCGGGGCTGGACTTCACCGATGCCGCAGCCTACGCAAACCAAGCCGCCGATGCGCTGCGCGCTCAGAACTGCGACGTGGTTATCGGTCTGACACACACCTATGATCCCGCCGGGCTGGCCGCCAAAGTCGGCGGCGTGGATCTGTGGCTGTCCGGTCACGAACATCTGCAGCTGAACGAAACCGTCACCGACGCGGACGGCGCATCCGTGCGCGTGGTCGAAAGCGGCTATTATCTGTATTCGCTCAGCCTAATCGAGATGACCGGCACGCTGGACGAGGACGGCGCAGTCGAAAACCTGCAAATCAATGTCACGCCCATGCAGTATAGCGATGCAGCGGCATATCCGGCCAAGGCTTCGGTCTCCGCTGTGCTGGACGATATCCATGCCGCACAGCAGGATAAGCTGGAGGAGAAAGTCGGTGAAACGCCCACTGCGCTTGACGGCGTGTGGGAAGATTTACGCATTGACCAACAGAATCTGGGCAATGTCGTTTGCGATGCCTATCTGCTGGAAACCGGTGCGGACGTGGCGTTTGAAAACGCAGGCGGCATCCGTGCCTCTATTGAAGCCGGCGATGTGACCTATGCCGATATCATCGGTGTCAGCCCGTACGGCAACTACATCGTCACCAAGCAGGTGACCGGCGCTGCGCTGACCGAAATTATGGAAACCTCGCTCGATATCGGCCTGCAGTCGGCCGCGGCCAACGCCAGCGGTAAAACCGATGCATGGCCGGAAAACAGCGGCAGCTATCTGCAATTCGGCGGCATGACTGTCACCTATGACCCAACCGCTGCCAAGGGCAGCCGTGTACTTTCGATCGAAGTGCAGGGCGCCCCGCTTGAAGCCGACAAAACCTACACCGTTGCAACCAACAACTTTGTCGCCGTATCCGAGAACTATCCGCAGCTGGCACAAACCAAAGAAACCGGCCAGTTCATCGCCTGCGATGAGGCGCTTGTCCGCTTTTTCCAGCAGAATGCGGATGCGATTGCAGCGAGCGTCTATGACAAGCGACTGATTACTGATACCGCCGCACAAGATGATTCCGATTGCCCCTCCGCCGCGTTTACCGACGTGCAGCAGACCGACTGGTTCCACCAAGCGGTGGATTTCATGGTGGAAAATGATGTAATGCACGGCACCAGCGAAACCACATTTGAGCCGGAGAGCGATGTCAGCCGCGGTATGGTGGCGGTTGTGCTGTGGCGGCTGGCAGACTGTCCTGTGGTCAACTATCTGATGCCGTACAACGATATCGCATCCGATACCTACTACACCGAGGCGGTTCGCTGGGCGTCGAGCGAACAAATCGTCACCGGTTATGACGAACAAAGTTTTGGCCCGGAAGACCCGGTCACCCGTGAGCAGCTGGCAGCCATGTTGTACCGCTTTGCGCAGAGCGAAGGAATGACGGCCGTCAATCTGTCGGAAAATCTCTCCGGCTTTGCCGATGCAGCGCAGGCCAGCAGTTATGCGGTGCAACCGCTCAACTGGGCGGTCGGCAGCGGCATCATCAACGGCGACGACGGCTTACTCAAACCGCAGGGCACGGCCACCCGCGCGCAAACTGCGCAAATACTGATGCGTTATATGGGACTGACGGCCTGAGCCGTCCCTCCCGTTTAACAGATACAACTTTGCACCCGTAGGAAAGGAGAAAAAAGATGCAATATGAACTCAAAGGCGGCGCTTTCCCGGTCGTCGTATGCCAGCTGGCTGACGGAGAAAAAATGATTACGGAAAAGGGTTCCATGGTCTGGATGACGCCGAACATGCAGATGGAGACCACCGGCGGTGGTCTGGGCAAAATGTTTTCCAAGGCATTTTCCGGCGAAAGCATGTTCCAGAACATTTACACCGCGCGCGGCGCGGGCATGATTGCCTTCGGTTCGAGCTTCCCCGGCCGTATTCTGACGCTTGAGGTTGACGCCGGACACGAATTTATCCTGCAAAAAACCGCGTTCCTCGCGTCCGAAGCAGGCGTACAGCTTTCTATCCACTTCAACAAGAAGTTCGGCGCAGGCCTGTTCGGCGGCGAGGGCTTCATCATGCAGCGCCTGTCCGGTAACGGCACGGCCTTCGTCGAGGTTGACGGCGAGCTGGTCGAGTACACGCTCGCATCCGGCCAGCAGATGGTCGTAGACACCGGCAACGTGCTCGGCTTCGACTCCAGCGTTTCCATTGACATTCAGCAGGTTAAGGGCATCAAGAACAAGCTGCTCGGCGGCGAAGGCTTCTTCAACACCGTGCTGACCGGCCCGGGCAGAATCTGGCTGCAAACCATGCCGATTGCAGGCGTAGCATCCGCAATCCAGCCCTATATCCCCACCGGTAACGGCTGATTTGTGAACTTTCTGCTCGCGGCAGCGCAAAATATTTCTGTGCTGTACATAAAACCGCCCCCGTGCTGCGAAAGCAGCACGGGGGCGGTTTGCTATCCTTATAACTGGTTTATTCGACGGTCAGCACATCGTCGCCTGCCGATACCTTGCCGGTCTTTTGCAGGGTAAAGCTCGTATAGGCATCCGAATTGGTAACGATCACGGGCGTTACCGTGCGGTAGCCTGCCTCGACAATCATCTTCTCGTCAAAGCTGCCGATTTTGGCACCCTTCTTGAGCTTATCGCCCTCCTTGACATCGATGGTAAACGGTGCGCCGTTCATCTGCACGGTATCAATACCCAAATGAATCAGCAATTCTACGCCATCTGTTGTGGTCAGGCCAATGGCATGCTTGGTGCCGAACACGGTTACCACCTCGCAGTCCGCCGGAGCGTACACCTGATTGTCCGCCGGCTCTACGGCGAAACCTTCGCCTACCATTTTTTCAGAGAACACGCCGTCCGCGACCTGCTCAAGCGGAATAACATTGCCGGTCAGCGGCGAAGCAATCACATGCGCACCGGAGGATGCCGGAGCGCTGTCCTCCACCGCCGTCGGAGCGGCCTGTGGAGCGGTCTCATTGCTTTCGGGAGACGCAAGGAACGCTTCCAAATCGGACTTGATGACCGATACGCGCGGACCGTACACGACCTGCACGCCCGTGCCCTTGCAGATGACGCCCGACGCACCCGTTTCCTTGAGCAGCTGCTGGTCAACCTTGGAAGCATCATGCACCGTGCAGCGCAGGCGAGTGATGCAGCAGTCTACGTCCGAAATATTCGCCTTACCGCCCAGACCCATCATAATCTGACGGGACAGCGCGGTATCTCTGCCGCCCTGTGCCGCTGCGGCTTCGCCTTCCTTACGGGCGTTCACATCCGCACGGGTGTACAGCTTGATTTCGCTGTCGTCGCGGCCCGGCGTCTTGTAGTCGAACTTCTTAATCATGAACGAGAACACGAAGTAGTAGACGATGAAATATACCACGCCGACGACTGGAATCCACAGCCAGCTGGTCTTGGCATTACCCTGCATGATGCCGAACAGCGTCAGGTCGATAAGGCCGCCGGAGAAGGTCAGACCAACGCCCACATTGAGTATATGCATAATCATGTAGGACGCACCTGCGAATACGCAGTGCACCACATACATCGCCGGGGCGACAAACAAGAAGGTAAATTCCAGCGGCTCCGTGATACCGGTCAGCATCGAGGTCAATGCGGCAGACAGCAGCAGACCGCCCACCGCCTTACGGTTTTCCGGCTTGGCACAGCGGTACAGCGCAAGCGCTGCGCCCGGCAGGCCGAAAATCATCAGCGGGAACTTACCGGCCATAAAGCGAGTCGCCTCAACCGAGAAATGCTGAATGCCGGGGGTTGCCAGCTCGGCAAAGAAGATATTCTGCGCACCCTCTACCAGCACACCGTTGACCATAGCGGTGCCGCCCAGCGCGGTCTGCCAGAAGGGGATGTAGAACACGTGATGCAGGCCGAACGGAATGAGCGCGCGCTCGATAAAGCCATACAGCCAGGTGCCGGCATAGCCGGAGGCCAGCACGAAACCGCCCAGCGCGTTAATGCCGGTCTGAATGACAGGCCAGATGTAGTACATCGCAATGCCAACGACCAGATAAACCGCCGCAGAGATAATCGGCACAAAGCGTGTGCCGCTGAAAAAGCTCAACACCTGCGGCAGCTGAATTTTGTAATACTTATTGTGCAGCGCAGCAACGCCCAAGCCGACGATGATACCGCCGAATACACCCATTTGCAGCGAGTTGATGCCCAGCACGCTCGCGGTCGCACCGGACAGGTTCGGCGCGCCGAAATCGATAATCAATGCGCCGATGGTGGCGTGCATGACAAAGAACGCAATCGCGGCGGACAGTGCCGCAACTTCTTTCTCCTGCTTGGCCATACCGATGGCGACGCCCATCGCAAAGATAATGTGCAGATTGTCAAAGACAATGGAGCCTGCCGCATTGAGCACCTGCAAAATTGCATTGATGAAGGTGCCGGGCCCCATAATTCCCATCAGGCCATAGGTTTCCAGCATGGTTTCATTGGTGAACGATCCGCCGATGCCGAGGAACAAACCGGCAACCGGAAGAATGGCAATCGGCAGCATAAACGATCGGCCGACGCGCTGCAATACGCCAAAAATCTTATCTTTCATATCCTTTTACTCCTTTTGATCTGTAATTCCCATCGATATCGCCAACCGATGCAGATGAATGGTCAAAAACGTCATCTCCTCGGATGGCAGCTGAACAGAAAACGACTCCCGCAGTTGATCCCGGATTTTCTCCGCACACTGATAATCCTGCTGATAGCGCCGCACTATCATGCTCTGAAACTCAGAATCATCGTCTGCAACATAGCGGTTTTGCGTAATCCGTTGTCCGAGGAATTTAAGATGTGTGATAAACCGACCGTAGTCGAGCGATTGCTCATCCAGCGTCACGCCATAATAATTCTGCACCACGCCGATGATCTTGCGAATCAGCTCGGTGATACGCACCATATCCGCCATTTTACCGTCAATTTCCGCGTTGACGATGTGGAGTGCGATGAACCCAGCCTCATCCTCCGGCAGCCGAAACCCCAGTCTTGCCTCGATGATATCGATCGCCTGCTTGCCAATGGCGAACTCCGCCGGATAAAAGTTGGTGATTTCCCACAGCAAATGATTGGGATAACGAACGCCGCTGCGCAGTCGCTCCACGGCAAAGCAGATGTGATCGGTGAGCGTGATATAGATGTTTTCGCTCAGCCGCCGCCCGATCCGGCTTTCCGCCGTCTCGATAACCTCCGTACTGACATCCAGAAATTCCGGCGGTACGTCCGCCAGCAAATCCCGCAGTCGGGAGGATTTTTCCGGATCACGCAAATCGTAAATCTTTTCCACCTGCTGCGCAGGAACCAGGTCTCCCGCATGCTTTTTAAACCCGATACCCAGTCCGCGCAAAATAATCTCTTTTCCGCTGTCATCCGCCGTACAAACGAAATTGTTGCCGATCACGCGGCTGATGCGATATGCACCGCCGCTTCGTGCTTGTTGCGTCATGCCGCCTCCCTCCGACAAAAGTTTTCTCTTTTCACAGGCCTTGTATACATCCATGCTGCGTCGCTAAGGCCATACGCTTTGTCTGCGCTCTGCCGCATCCCCATTCTCCTTTCCTACAACTTACCTTATAAAAAACAAAAAAGACCAAACATCCGAATATAGCTATCCCTATTCGGTCGTTTGGTCTTGCCTGCACAGCAGTCACAAGCCTGTATCTTTTTTGTAACTTCAGAATAACGCATCAGAGTGCCCATTGTCAATGGAGTTACTGTCAAAAAGACGAATTTCGTATCATCGACCAAGTTTAAGCAGTTCATTTTATACATTCTGACAAAATACGTGAATTCTGCGCAGCATAGACCTTTGCATACCTGACTTATTGGTAACACTTAATAGTCTGGTTGCGGCTTACGCACTCCAATCACTGCTTTCCCGCCCTGTCCTCTCCTTTCTTCCCATCGCTATGGATATATTCATCAAATTGCTCATATTTTTTAAGGGAAGTCTTCTATACTTTTAGGAGGATTGCTCAAAAAATGCATTGTATTTTCATCACAGGGGAGAGCGATTCTCTCTTGACGAAAATATTTTCAATTTATATAATAAAGATGAAAATAGTACCAAGGAGGAAAGGCATATGCTCAATCAAGTTCGCGGCGGATTGATTGTATCCTGTCAGGCGCTCCCCAACGAACCGCTGCACTCTTCCTTCATCATGGGCCGCATGGCTCGTGCGGCAACTGAAGGCGGGGCGGTCGGCATCCGCGCCAACACGCCTGAGGATATCGCAGAAATCGCAAAAAACACCACGCTCCCCATCATCGGTATCGTCAAGCGCGACTATCCGGATTCCCCGATCTATATCACACCAACGCTGCGGGAGATCCGCGAACTGGCGGATTCGCCATGCAGCATGATTGCATTCGACGCCACCGACCGACCGCGTCCGCAGGGTGAGTCACTGGAAGCATTCTTCCAAGCTGCCCGTGCCGCCGCTCCCGGTAAACTGCTGATGGCAGATATCGCCACGCTGGACGAAGCCGTCCACGCCGCCAAGATGGGATTTGACTGCGTTTCCACCACACTGATGGGTTACACCGCACAATCCGAAGGACAGAATATTGCCGATGACGATTTTGCCCGGCTTAAAGCCATTTTAGCCGCAGTTTCCATCCCCGTCATCGCAGAAGGCCATGTTGACACTCCTGCCAAAGCGCGGCGCTGTATTGAACTTGGCGCACACGCCGTGGTCACCGGCGGTGCCATCACCCGTCCGCAGCAAATCACCAGAACCTTCACCGACGCTATCTATGCAAAATAAAAGAGCGCATTTGCGCTCTTTCCGCTCAGAACGTCCGATGAAATAAGGTTTGTAACGCACGTTCCCGGCTCTCACGGCATTTTGGATCTTCCAACAGCCGGTATGTGATCGCATCAATTAGAAAAACCAGCGGCATCTGAGAGTTAATGAATTTTTCATCCCCAACGTGACCGATATCCCCAGCCAGCAGAATGGTATCCGCCATAAGGCCCAACTCGGAGCGACTGTTCTGTGTCAGTATGCAGATTTGTACCCCCGCCGATTTGGCAATCCGGCACGCGCTGATCACTTCGGGCGTCTCGCCTGAATTGGACACTGCAATAATCAAATCCCTTGGCGAGAACAAGCTGGACTGCACACGCATCAGGAAGGTATCCGTCATCACGCTGGAGGTAAACCCCATCTGTACCAACCGCATATTGAATTCACTTGCCGTCAGGCCGGAACTCCCCAACCCAAACACCAAAATTTTTTCTGCCTGATGGATCCGATCAACAAAGGCATCCAGATCCTCCGGCCGCACCAGCTCACAAGCCGCATCGAGCGTGCGCGCATAATAGTGGCTGATTCGCTGTATAGTCTGGTCCGGCGTCCGATCCGGCGTGCGTTCTGCTGCCAACAGCGTCTGGAATTCAATATAGTTTCGATAGTTCAGCTTTTTACAAAACCGTGTCAACGTCGAGTTCGAAGTTCCGATAACCTGTGCCAGCTCCTGACTGGCAGTCGAAACAGCCTCTTCCGGATGCGCCACAATGTAGGCCGCGATCTTCTGTTCGCTCTTGCTGAGCCGGAAGCCATAAAACTGAAGCCGGTTCTGAAAACTCAGTTCTGCCATGGTTTCCTCCCCCAAGATAGTTGATTCTTTAACAATCATAGTATACTGCACGGCATTTTGCAACAGTCAAAATGAAAAAAATGCATCCTGTCATTTTGATGGCAGACATCACTTCGTTAGGCAACCCTTCACATAAGGCTAACATAAAAAGGAGAATGTATCATGAACAATCATCTGAATGTAGGCGTCATCGGTTTCGGTCAAATGGGACAAATCCATGCGGGCATTTACAATAAGCTGCCAGGCGTAGATCTGGTTGCGGTTTGCGAGTATAACGATGACCGCCGCGCCGAGGCAGAAAAGCTCTACGGCTGCAAGACCTACAAAAACTACAAGGATCTGCTGGAAAACCCGGAGATCGACGCCGTCTCTATTGTGTTGCCGGACAACATGCACCGCGAAGCGGTAGAAATCGCGGTCGCCAACAAAAAGCACATCCTGCTGGAAAAGCCTCTGGCCAAGGAACTTGCCGATGGGGAAGCCATGTATGCCATCCTCAAGGATTACGACAAGGTGTTCTCACTCGGTTTCCTGCTGCGCTTTGATCCACGCTTCAACATGATTAAGCAGCGTTTGGATGCCGGCGAGCTGGGCGACATCATCCATATGTACTGCCGCCGAAACAGCCCGATCGTCGGTCCCCGCCGCTACATTGGCGCTTCCGACCTGTCTATGCACGTCATGATCCATGACATCGACTATGTCAACTGGTTCATGGGCTGCAAACCGGTCAAGGTGTTCGCCAAGGCGCGCAGCGTACTGCTCAAGGAATACGGCATGGATGATGTCATCTACGCCATCGTTACATATGAAAACGGTGCGGTTGCCTGCCTCGAAGCCTGCTGGGTGCTGCCCGAAAACTCCCCCACAATCATCGACGACAAGGTGGAACTGGTCGGCACCAAGGGTGTTGCCTATGTGGATGCCTGTGATAATGGCGTACGCTTCGTCACCGGCAACGGCGTTCTTTACCCAGACTCCCGTCATTGGTATAATTGTAACGGCGCACCGTCCGGCGACCTGTCCGAAGAGATCATGGCCTTTGTCGGTAATATCATCAACGGCACCAAGTCGATCATTACCCCGGAGGACGCGCTCGACACTTTGCGCGTCGTAGATGCGATCGAACGCTCGATTGCGGAAGGCAAGGAAGTTTCCCTGTAAGCGGTTTTGAAAACCAAAAGAGAGGTAGCGACTCATTTCCGATTGAAGGAGGGTAACATACAATGTCAGTACGTGTAAAGATTCAAAAATTCGGCAGTAAACTCAGCAGTATGGTCATTCCGAACCTCGGCGCATTTATTGCGTGGGGGCTGCTCACCGCCGTCGGCATTGCAATCGACAACGACATGCTTCGCAGCTTCATCACCCCGATGCTCAACTATCTGCTTCCGCTGCTAATCGCTTTTGCAGGCGGTAAAATGGTTTATGACTACCGCGGCGGCGTCATCGGTACGGTGGCAACCATCGGCGTCATTATCGGCTCAAGCGTGACAATGTTTATCGGCGCGATGATCCTCGGCCCGCTGTCCGCATGGATTCTCAAGCAGTTTGACAAAGCAATTGACGGCAAGGTTCCGATGGGCTTCGAGTTGCTGGTCAACAACTACTCGGTCGGTATTCTCGGTGCTATTTTGAGTGTCATCGGCTGTGTCTGGCTCGGTCCTGCGATTTCATCGCTGACCAATGTATTCGCAGCCGGCGTCAACGTGCTGGTGCAGAACAACCTGCTGCCCCTGACGGCAATCCTGATTGAGCCTGCCAAGCCGCTATTCCTCAACAATGCGATCGGTCAGGGCATCCTGACTCCGATGGGCACGCTGCAGCTGGATGAGCTGGGTAAATCCGTTTTATTCCTGCTTGAATCCAACCCCGGCCCCGGCCTCGGTATTCTTCTAGCCTATATGTTCTTTGGCAAAGGCTCTTCCAAGACCTCTGCCTGGGGCGCATCGATCATCCACCTATTCGGTGGTATCCATGAAATCTATTTCCCGTTTGTACTGATGAATCCGGTTCTTATTCTTCCGCTGATTGTGGGCGGCGCCTGCGGCACGCTGGTGTTCACCATGCTAAACGTCGGTCTGGTCGGCGTTGCTTCCCCCGGCAGCATCATTTCCATCATGCTCATGTCTTCGCCCGGCGACCAGTTCAAGATCATTCTTGGCATTGCGGCAGCCTGTGTTGTCACATTCGTGCTGGCCATCCCGTTGATTAAGCGTGCCGGCGGCGGCGACGATGCCTCCCTCAAGGAAGCTGCTAAGACCATGAACGAGCTCAAGGGCAAGAAGAGCCGCATCTCCTCTGTCTTTGAAAGCATCGAAGATTTCGATTTCTCCAATGTTACCCGCATTGCTTATGCCTGCGACGCTGGCATCGGTTCTTCTGCAATGGGCGCAACCATATTGCAGAAAAAGTGCAAGGCTGCCGGTCTGGATGACATCAAGGTATTCCATATCTCCATCGAGAATCTGCCGACCGACTGTCAGGTTGTTGTCACGCAGGAACTCCTGCTTGACCGCGTCAAGGACGTGCAGAAGGATGCCTATTGCATCGCTGTGACCGATTTCATCAATGCTCCGCAATATGATGAACTGATCGACAAGATCAAGCAGGCCCGCGACGCCAAGCAGGCATAACATCCCGGAAAAGCGGCGCTGCCGTTTGCAAGCAATCGGCAGCGCCCTCTTGCTATCACGGAAAAAGAGGTCAGTATGCTGAAAACGATTATTATGGATTTCGACGGACTGATCGTCGATACCGAGGTTGTGTGGTATCACATCTATGTAGAATGGTTCCGCAGGAAAAAAGGATATGACCTGTCTGTTCAGGAATTTTTAACCTGCGTCGGCTCCAATTCCGAAGATCTGTTCCGTAAGCTGGATGCCAAGGGCATCACAGTAGATCGCGATGCCTTCGCCAAGGATACTTCTGCGCAGTTTATTGAACAGAGCAGCCATCTGCCGGCTAAGCCAGGTGTCGAGGATTTTTTAAAGCAGGCGCATGAAAACGGCTTGTCCGTTGCGCTGGCAACCTCCTCCGGTCGAAAAAAGCCAACCGTTCATCTGGAGCGGCTGGGTCTGCTGTCGTATTTTGATCTGCTGGTCACAGCGGAAGATGTCGTGCGCATCAAACCCCACCCCGACCTGTTTCTCAAAGCCGCCGAAAAACTTGGCAGCACCACAGAGGAATGTCTGGTAGTGGAGGATTCCCTCAACGGACTTCTGGCAGGCCTAAACGCGCACATGCGCGTGCTGGTGGTGCCCAATGAAGTAACGAAATATTGTCAGTTTCAGGGACAGTATCGGCTGTGCAATTCGCTTGCAGAGGTGGATGTGGCCCGGCTGATCGCGGAATTTTAGGAGGAACAACTACCATGCTGTTGGAAACAATCACATCTAACGACGTGCAGATTGGCCTGCACGCAAAGGATTGGGAAGATGCCATTCGTCAGGCTGCAGCCCCCCTGCTTGCATCCGGCGCAATCCGGCAAAGTTATATCGAGGGGATGATCACATCCGTTCATGATAACGGCCCCTATTTTGTTCTGTTAAAGGGACTTGCACTTGCACACGCTCGCCCGGAGTGTGGCGCTGTACGTTTGTCTCTCAACTTCTCGACATTTGATCCCCCGGTCTCATTCGGTGCCGGAGAGAATGATCCGGTTCGTCTGATCATCACACTGGCAGCAACCGATCCGGACAGCCATTTGGATCTGCTCGGCGAGTTGGCTGAGGTTCTGATGGACGATAGCCGAATGCAGCAGCTTTTTTCTGCTGCATCATCCGAAGCGTTCTGTGCACTGCTGAAATAGCAACTCGAGGGAAGAGGGAAGAACCATGGTTCTGTGTTTTGATATTGGCGGTACCTCCATCAAATACGGTGTAGCGCGAGAAGAAAACGGTCAGATCGTGTTTGATGCCCGTTGGGAAACGCCTACGAATGCCAAATGCCTGCGTGGTCCGGGCATCGAGCAGAAGATTGTGGATCTGATCGACGATCTGTGCAGACAATTTACACCCGAGGGCATTGCTATTTCCACCGCTGGAATGGTGGATCACAAGACCGGTGCAATCCTCTATGCCAACGAAAATATTCCTGAATATACCGGCCGCAACCTTAAGCTGGCTGTAGAGAATCACTTCCATTTGCCGTGCTCAGTGGAAAACGATGTCAACTGTGCCGCACTCGGCGAAGCTGCCTACGGTGCCGGTCGCGGTGCAGACAGTGTACTCTGTCTCACCGTCGGCACCGGCATCGGAGGCGCCGTCATTCTGGACGGTAAAGTATGGCACGGGCACTGTGGCAGCGCTGGAGAGATTGGCTATATGTCAATAAACGGAGGCGTGTTCGAGCAACACGCCTCCACTACCGCGCTTATTCGCAACGTTCAATCTCAGACAGGTGAGATGCTGTCCGGTAAGGAGATTTTTTCTCGTGCGCAGGCTGGTGATACCATTTGCACAAACGCAATTCAGGAGCTTTGTTCCGTTCTGGCGCAAGGCCTTGCCGCTTGTATATGCCTGTTTAACCCTGCTGCTATTGTGCTTGGCGGCGGAATTATGGCCCAAGGCGACTATCTCCGGCCAATTCTGAAGGAGCAGCTGCAACGCTTTGTCAATCCATTTGTCTTCTCCAAAACCAAACTGTGCTTTGCCGAACTTGGCAACAGTGCAGGCATGGCCGGCGCATTTCACTGGCTCAAACAAACAGCATCCTTCTGACGGTTTCCCCTTTCCGTCAGCAAAAAAAGCAGTAGCCAAAGCTACTGCTTTTTTATGTGCGCGTCGAGTTATCTTCCCGGGCCGTCGCCAGCCAAGTATTGTCACCGTAAACGAGCTTAACTACTGTGTTCGGAATGGGAACAGGTGTACCCTCATCACCATTGACACGCACTATTTAGAAGATTTACACCTTCAAAACTGAACAATAACTACCGGCAAGCTAAGAGTATGTTCTGAGATTGCCTCTAATTTTTTAGGTCAAGCCCTCGGCCTATTAGTATCAGTCCGC
>NZ_JBQKJR010000067.1:0-16353 GCF_052117165.1 Agathobaculum sp. LCP25S3_E8 | reverse complement strand
ATACATGAACATGAAGCACTTGGAGGCGGCTCTGTACGACGCCTCTATTGCCGGCTGACTTCATTCAGCCGGAGCCTGCAAATAATTTTGCGCATAAATCTTGACGGCACCGGGAACAAAGAAACGAGAAGGAAACGGTGTGCTCAGACCAAGATAGGCCGCACGGCACTCGTACAATCAAGAAACCACTGGCAGCGGTGGTTTCGCTGGTATTGGCATCTTTTTTCGCTTTTCTTGCTTTTCTGATTACTTCTAATGTATTTTCACCACAAAATTCAGATCAGGAGATAATTGCTCTTTATAGTCAGGATGCAGGAAAACGTGTGGTATACCGTGGTGCATCTGTGGATGGAAAATGGTATAATCCATGGGAAAATGTAATCGATGCCGGAAATTGGGAATTAAGTGATGAGGGCTCATCGACATATACAGCTACGGATGGAACAGCGTTCCGCTTCACGTTACCGAATGCAGAGCAGCGTTTGCTGACATTCAATGTAGGTCCGAATGAAGGAAGTGTGATGGTTGAGATTGGGGATGAAACAATATCCTTCGATCTTAATGCGGAGAGCGAAGTAGAAAACGGAAAGGCATTTGAAATACCATTTCGTGTTGGTGCTAACTATACTAAGCAAATTTGGATTGCAGCGGCTGTTACATTTGTATTTGCCTTTCTTGTTGTGTTTATGATGGTAGGCAAAAAAAGAATAGGTACGAGGCAAAAACCGCGTGAAGTGTGGGGAGATGTGCTGCGAATTTTTTGCTGCTATATTATTGTTTTATTGCATAATACGTGTACAATCTTTTCAGATTATGCGGATGGACGAATATCAGCTTTGATTATGAACTGCTTTACAGGATTTGCCGTTCCATGTTTCTTCATGATATCAGGTGCATATTTGCTGCGCAAACCCCAGAGTATTTCATCAACACTAAAAAGAAGAGTTATGAAAATTGTGCTCCCAACACTCTTTTGGGGAGTGATTTATCTTTATATAGGAAGTATTTTAGAAGTCAATAAATTTCTAAAAATCTTATTTGTCAATCAAGAACCGCATCTTTGGTTTATGTATAGTCTGTTTGGCATTTATATGTTGTTACCATTGATTTCAAACATGTACCATGCTTTGAGCTTGAATCAGAAAATATATGCCTTAGTCTTATTGCTCATCATACCTGGACTTATATATGATGGCTCTAAATTATTAGGTTTTAATATCCCCAATTATTCTTTTTCAATTTTCTGGCCAGATTTAGGATTGTTTTTATGCGGCGGAGTTTTATGGGAGTTGCGGAATAAAATACAGTCTTATAAGTTCTATCAATTTGTGCTGCTATGTCTTCTCGGCCTGGCAATTTCAGTGGCAGATACAGTTTACATTTCTCAATTACATGGTCAGCCAGACAAGACGTTTATCAGCGCGATTGGAAGCTGGGGTAATCTCATAATGGCAGCATCGGTATTTTGTATGGCTTTATCGAATAGTGAATTTCTGCAAAAGAAAGTAACAGGATTACGAGCGCATATTTTGCACGAAATTGGCAATGTTACAATGGGAATATATTTTATTCACGTTATTTTTCTAACACACCTTAATCATTCAACCCTGTCAATACTTCCGCTTTACAGCAATAGCGGCTCTATGCTTTCAATGATTCTTTCAGCATTTGTATACTTCGCAATTAGTGTTGTTGTATGCTGGTGTGGCAAACAAGTGAAGGGATTGGCTCGTATATTCGGCTAAAAGGCTACATGAAATTTTATTAGTAATATTATGATTACAAGTTAATGAAGTGCCAGAGTTCAATGCAACATTTGCTTAATAGTATGTTTGAAAGGAAATTAAGAGATGAGTAGATCGTATGTCAAAGTGCGGGTAAAAAACGTATCATTAATAGCAACCATTTGCATTGCGATATTGGCTATTTTTTCATACCACTCGCTAGTAAAGCTTGGAGGTACTAGGGTTACAATTCAAAATGTTACTGAATTTTCAGAAGCTTCGGTTTCTCTGCGGGGTGGAATGAATGGCGATACATGGTATAATGTGTCTGATATAGTAGAAAATGGAAATTGGACATATAATAACGAGGAAAGAGTTTATACATCAACAAATGATGAAGTGCTCGTATTAAAGATACCACCTGTCAAATACTTTAATCTTGTATTTAATGCTGGACCCAATGAAGGTAAAGTACAGATAACAATTGGTGATGACACATATTTGTGCGATTTGTATCAAGATAACGAAAATGAGTATGGATATTCTTTTTCGCTGCAGGGATTGCAAAGAAATTTCATAATAGCTAATACAGTGTCTGCTCTTCTCTGCTTAATTATATTTATTATATGTATATATTTGGCGGCGGTCTATGAAGAGAAGAAGAGCTTAATTAACTGGAATATTGTTGAAAAAGCGTTTGTCATATTACTGCTTCCAATTGTTATTTTTGTTCTTTATTTCTTGTCGCTTTCTTCAACGCCTAGAATACCAGAATCAGCGTGCTTCTGGGGATATGATGGGGCAGTATACAATTTAATCGGTAAGTCCTGGACGGAAGGGCTGATTCCGTATAAAGATATTTTTGAACATAAGGGTCCAGGAGCATTTTTCATTTTTATGCTGGCGAACCTTATCAGCGAACATTGGGGAGTATATGTTTTGCAGTGTATTTGCTTAGCTGTCTCTTTGATGTTCAGTTATAAAATTGGAAAACTGTTTAGTGGTGTTGTTGGCGGAATGATGGCATCACTGGCTTCGGTCGTTTATTTTATAGCGGTAATTGATGAAGGAGGACTGTTAGAAGAATTTAATCTTCCTTTGCTGATGATCAGCTGCTATCTGGTGTTAAAATATGCGATGAATTTATCTTCGCAAGTTCAGCATCCATGGAAGTATGCAGTAGTTTATGGTATTACATTTGGTGTTTCATTGGATCTGCGAGTAACCAACGCAGTATCAACCTGCGCATTTGTGGCTTGTATTACCATATTTTTATTATATAAAAAAGAATTTCAAAATCTATTGCATAATGCAGGTGGATTTTTGTTAGGTTTTGCAGTTGTAACACTGCCGTTTATCATATATTTTGCATATCATGGGGCTTTGTATGATATGCTTTATGGAACAATTTTATTCAATTTGGATTATGCAGGAGATGCAATTTCTCATAGCAAGGAAGAATGGAAGCAGATTTTTGTATATCTAATACCTGTGATTTCTGCCTGCCTGTTAGCAATTGGTAAAAAGGGTATGGTAAGATATACAATTTTATCGGGAGCTATATTATCTGGAATTATGATGATAAGAAGCTACCTATATCCGCATTACTATATCATAATTGCAATCTTTGTTCCTGTGACAATAGGTCTATGGATGAGCAGTGAGCACAAAAAGATAAAGGATCTAAATCGATATATTATTTCTTATTTTGCAATATGCATAGTGCTTATTATGACCGTTTTTATACAGTCCTATCAGAATGGACTAGAGAAATACAATTGGATCAAGGACTTAAGTCGATATAACCCTGAAATACAGGATATTGATAGGATAAGGGAGCAAGCATCGATTATTCCGGAAGAGGATAGAGATAAAGTTATAGGATATAATATACGAGCGAGCTGGTATTTGGTAACTGGTATCTATCCATCATATAAATATTATGGGGGAAACGATTATCTTTATGCCATTTCTGATGAGCTTCGTGACGAAACTGTACAGTATTATTCCTCTTTGGATGCAGAGTGGATTGTGGTGCAATCGGATATAGGCGATGAGGAAATTAGAGAGATTATCAACACAAATTATAAAATGGTAGATGAAATCGATATAACGAATGGAAATTTTAAAATGTTTTTGTATCAAAAAATATAGCAAATTAGATAAATTGCTTTTTGATACAGAACGTAATTGGCGAAATAAAAACTTGGAATTGTGGTGAAAAGCGGAAGAAAGGAAGTGACTTAATATGCAGCAGAATACACTATATTCCATCATAAAAAGCTGGGCTACTTCTGAAAGTAGAGTAAATACCACAGAAGAAATTCTTGCTTGGGTGGGAGATAGAAATGAAACGGTTGCGGTGAATATTGAAAAAAGCACTCTTTCAAATAGCTCTTTCTGGATTTATGATACTGAACAGGGTACAATTCATAATAAAAATAACAGCTTCTTCTCTATAACAGGTTTTCAAAAAAAAGAACGAGATGGCAGTGTCTTGCAACAACCTGTTATATTGCAACAAGAGATCGGGTTTCTGGGAATTATTTGTAAAGAAATCGATGGAATCATGCACTTTTTAATGCAGGCTAAAATAGAACCCGGCAATGTAAACAAAATTCAGATTTCTCCAACAATTCAAGCAACAAAAAGCAATTTCACACAAAAGCACGGCGGAGCAAAACCGCCATATTTGAAATATTTCGAGTGCGCATCGCGGTATGAAATCGTTGTCGATCAAATTCAATCAGAGCAATCATCACGCTTTTATAAAAAGCGGAATCGAAATATTATTTTGCGGGTAGAGGATGAAGTTGCGTTATTACCATCTCATAAATGGATGACATTGGGGCAGATAAAAAAGCTGATGAGAATGGATAATCTAGTCAATATGGATACGCGTACGGTATTGTCGTGCATCCCATATTATAGATTGCAATTAGACGAACTGGGCAGAAAAGAAGTATGCAGTAAGTTTCAAAATAAAACGCTTTTTCGTTCAATTTTTGAACCAGAGCAACAAAATGTCATCCCCCAAATTTATCAATATATAAATAACTATAAGATGTTTGAGGCGCAAGAAGGCGAACTAATCCCATTAAATATGCTGCGAGATTGGAGAATCGAAGATCAATGCATTTATCACATAGACAAGTATCCATATCAAGTTATTTTTTGTGATATTGCAATGGAAGGCAGAGAGGTAAAGCAATGGACACAGCCGCTGTTTGAAGCGATGGGTATTGCAACATTTGGGCTGATCTGTTGTGAGCGGGAAGGAATTTTAAGATTCTTAGTGAGGGCGACTCCGGAGCTTGGATGCTTTGATAGCATAGAGCTTGGACCAACCGTGCAAAAAGAGGCAGTATCGATATCCGGCCATGAAGAGACGGAAATCGATAAATTCTTTTTTAGCCGTCTTGCACAGGGTACGGGCGTATTCTTTGATCATTTGCTTTCTGAGGAGGGGGGGCGCTTTTACCACGAACAGAATAGAAATATTTTGATGAAGGTAGATATAGAAGAAATTTCCCAATTGCCAGCAGGTTACTTTTGGGTGAATTATCGTACATTGAATGAGCTAGTACAGGTAAATAATACGCTAAATATCCAACTACGCAATTTGCTTTCGTTGCTGGAGGTGTGATATGATGAAATTAGGAGTTTTAGGTACGGCCGATATTGCATTTCGAAGATTTTTGCCTGCACTAAGCAAATGTTCGAACTTCACTTATGCAGGCGTGGCATCGCGCACACCAGAAAAGTGCCAGCCGTTCCAAGAAACATTCGGTGGTCAAATATACGAAAACTATGGTGACTTATTGGCAGATGATACAATCGATGCTGTGTATGTTCCTCTGCCGCCAGCACTTCACTATGAGTGGGGAAAAAAAGCGCTTGAGTCCGGCAAGCATCTTCTAATGGAAAAACCCTTTACAACGCATTTGCACGAGACAGAGGAGCTGCTGGAGTTGGCGGCGAAAAAGGGGCTTATAGTGCATGAGAACTATATGTTTCTTTATCATTGCCAACTTGCTAAAATTGAAGCGATGATTGCGGATGGACTCTTGGGAGATATCCGTCTTTATCGAATGTCTTTTGGATTCCCTATGCGAGGACAGGGGGATTTTCGTTACAATAAGGCGCTTGGTGGCGGAGCACTATTAGATTGTGGAGGCTATCCTGTTCGTTTGGCGTTGGAGTTACTAGGCGATACAGCAAAAGTTGTGCACTCAAAATTATATCAGCCCGATGGATTTAGCGTTGATCTATATGGTAATGCAGTGATAGAAAATGATGCCGGTCAAGTTGCTCAGATATCATTTGGCATGGACAATGCTTATCAGTGTCAGCTTGAGGTCTGGGGAAGTCAAGCGACGCTCATTGCGCCGAGAATTTTTACAGCGCCAAGTGGATTTTTGGCGCAGGGAATTGTGCGTGATTCTGCCACAGAAAATGTGCTTGAATTGGGTCAAGATGATTCATTCGTTAACTCTATACAAAATTTTCTTGAAATAATTGAGAATTCGGAAAAAAACATACAATCCAGGATACAGATTATGAAACAATCAAAAATGATTGAAGACATAATGAATAGGCAGAATAATGTTTAATAGAAATGGTAGGCGTATTTATGAAAAAAAGAGAGCAGCGAATTCCGATAACTAGACCATATATGCCGGATCCGCAAACATTCATGCAGAAAGCATCCAGTCTTTGGGAAACAAGATGGCTGACACATGGTGGACCACTTGTGAGAGAATTTGAACAAAAACTGTCAGAATATTTGAAAGTTCCCAATACAGTTGTATTTTCCAACGGACATATGGCACTCGATTGTGCAATTAAGGCATTGGATATCAGGGATGGAGAAGTGATTACCACTCCATTTACATATATATCCACATCACATGCAATTTCTATGAATGGATTAAAGCCTGTCTTTTGTGATATCAAAAAAAGTGATTGCACTTTGGATGAATCAAAAATAGAGAATTTAATCAATGAAAAAACAAAAGCAATTGTTCCGGTACATGTATATGGTTTCCCTTGTAATGTATATGAAATCCAGAAAATTGCGGATAAGCATGGATTGAAAGTGGTTTATGATGCTGCGCATGCTTTTGGTGTTCAAGTTGGGGGGAAAGGAATTGGCAACTTTGGAGATGCCTCTATGTTCTCATTTCATGCTACAAAGGTGTTTCACACAGTAGAAGGTGGCGCGATCACATTTACAAATAATGCACTGAAAGAAAAACTGATTTCTGCAAAAAACTTTGGTATGGTTGCTCCAGAGGTAGCAACTACAATTAGTTTTAATGCAAAAATGACAGACATGCATGCGGCAATGGGCATTGTAAATTTAGAGATATTGCAACAGCAAATTGAAAAGAGAAGAGCTTTAATCTCACATTATTTGATGCGCTTATCAGATGTGCAAGGCGTTACACTTTTCAAGTGGGATGGTTCTGATATAGAATATAACTATGCGTATTTCCCTATTCTAATCGACGAAACAGCGTCTGTTTCTCGAGATGTTATAGTTGATAAGCTGTTGAACGAATACAATGTTCAAACCAGAAAATATTTTTATCCACTCCTAAGTGATCTGCAGTGCTACGCATCGCATTATTGTAGTGGCGACACACCCATTGCAAAGAAAATCTCCAATCAAGTGATTACAATGCCTTTGTATGTGGATCTCGAACTTGATGATGTTGACTATATTTGCGATGCAATGTTAGAAATATTTGCGCGAGGTTAATAAAATGGAGCAGAAAAAACTATTTTCCATTGTTTTGCCAATATATAAGAATGAGCCGAATCTTCCTCACACAGTGCCGTTTATTTTGGAGAATTCCTCTGCACTTTTTCCTAATTATCGTATCGAAATCGTTATGGTTAATGATGGGTCGCCAGATAATTCGTGGGAATTGATGAAACAATACCAAAAACGGTATCCGGATTGTATTCGTATTGCCAAATTTGTTCATAATTTTGGACAACCCTTGGCCATTCGTCATGGTATTCAGATGGCGAAAGGTGACTGTATCGGTGTCATCTCAGCTGATTTACAAGAACCTTTTGAGTTATTTGTCGATATGTTAGAGGAACTTGAACGAGGGACTGAATTAGTGTGCGCAACACGTGAGGCAAGATCTGATCATGCAAAAGGCCTCATTTTTTCACAGATAGCACATCGTTTGTTTCATCGCTATATCAATAAGCAATATCCAGTGGGTGGTTTCGATTTTTTTTGTATGACAAGAGAAGTTGCAAACCGATATTTAAAAATGAAAGAAAAAAATGGAGCGGTGCAATTTCAACTATTATGGGTTAGCGCTTCAACAAAGTTTATTGGATATGAAAGAAAACAACGAGAAGCGGGAACCAGTGGCTGGACTTTTTCAAAAAAAATAAAGCTATTTATAGACATTATCACAACGAATACGTACTTACCTTTGCGTATGATGTCCGTTGCTGGATTCTTTTTTGCATTTATCGCTTTTTTGGGTTCTGCAGTTATATTTTTTACAGCACTATTTACTGAAAGAGAAGTTCCTGGATGGTCAAGTTTAGCATTGCTCACTACTTTTTTTTCTGGTGTGATTTTAGCATCGTTAGGTGTCATTGGCGAATATATGTGGCGAATCTATGATGAAACTCGAGAGCGTCCGCTTTATTTAGTTGAGGAAGCCATTGACTTGAAGTATGCGCAGGAGGTAACAGAAGATGAAAAACAATAAAATATTGGCAATCTACGGTGCTAGTGGAATGGCAAAGGAATTGACGGTAATGACCAAAGAGTCAAATTGCTGGAACAAAGTTATCATGACAGTCGATGCACAGTATTTGCCGGAGCAAAAAGAATATGCAGGCTGTTCTATTTTATCGATTGAAGAAGTGGAAGAGAAATATAAAAAAGATGAAGTAGAATTTTTGATTGGTGTGGGTGAACCCAGCAACAGAAAAGAATTGTTTGAAAAGATTCAGCTTAAAGGATTTAAATTAGCAAAGTTTATCCATCCATCGGTGCAAACGCATTCTTGCACAAGTATCGGAGAAGGAGCTATCATTTATCCTGGTGTAGCAATTGCATCTGATGTTACAATTGGACGAAATGCAGCCGTGTTTTTTAATGCTGTGCTGGGGCATGACACGGTTATTAGAGATCATTGCAACCTTTCGGTTGGCGTGCTTCTTGCGGGATGTACATACTGGGATGAATGTGCCATGGGTGGCATGGGGTGCATGGTAAGGCAGGGCACAAAAATTGGAAAGTATGCAATTGTGGGACAAGGAGCGGTTGTTACGAAAGATGTACCAGATTATACAACAGTTGTAGGAAATCCAGCAAGACAAATTGGCGATACGGGATATAGGAAGGTGTTCCGATAGGACTCATGATTGATCATTTAAAAAAAATATTCTCCAACCAATTAGTGCGTTTCCTTATAGCGGGCGGAGTGAATACCGCATTTAGTTATTTGTGCTTCGTTGTTTTAATGGTGCTTTTTCGTAATAAAGAGCTTGCTGTCACTCTTAATCTATTGATTGCTGTGCTTTTTAATTATAACATGTCCTCGAGATTTGTATTTAAGAATCGACAAATGAGCATAGGACAGATTGTAAAGTTTTATGTGGTATATTTTGTGACATATCCGATAAATATTCTTCATTTACATGTTACAGTTGATATTTGGCATTGGGATGTATACGTCTCTCAGTTCGTTACATTGTTTTATTTGCCTTTTATAAACTATTTCTTGCAGAAAAAGTTCGTCTTTCATTCCAATAAGAATAAAGGGGCATAGAAATGAGAGGTATCATTTTAGCAGGTGGCTCGGGTACTCGACTTTACCCACTTACCAGAGGTGTTTCAAAACAAGCGCTGCCAATATATGATAAACCGATGATATATTATCCGTTGTCTACTTTGATGCTGGCTGGAATTCGCGAAATATTGATCATTTCGACACCTCGTGATATTTCTGTCTTTCAGGAAATCTTGGGGGATGGAAGTCAACTGGGCATGACCTTTTTGTATGCAGTTCAGGAGGAACCAAATGGTCTTGCCGAGGCCTTCATTATCGGGGAAGATTTCATCGGCAAAGAAAAAGTGGCGCTTGTCTTGGGAGATAATATATTTTATGGAGCAAGTTTCTCTACTTTGTTGGCAAAAGCAGCATCATTGGAGAACGGAGCGGTGATTTTTGGTTACCCGGTCTATAATCCAACGGAATTCGGTGTAGTAGAGTTCGATGAGAATGGAAACGTGCTTTCATTAGAGGAAAAACCCCGGAAGCCAAAGTCCCAATATGCAGTTCCTGGACTTTATTTCTATGATAATCAGGTGGTAGAGATTGCCAAAAAGATTAAACCCTCTGCGCGTGGAGAATTGGAGATTACAGCAGTTAATAATGTGTATCTTGAGCGAGGACAGCTGAAAGCAATAAAGTTTTATCGCGGTATGGCATGGTTGGATACAGGCACCTATGAGGGGTTGCAGGAGGCATCTCAATTTGTTAGCATCATTCAAAAAAGACAAGGATTATATGTGTCTTGTATCGAGGAGATTGCATATCGGATGGGATTTATCACGAAAGATAAGCTTTTGGAGTTGGCGCAGCCGCTGATGAAAACAGAATATGGAAAGTATTTACGGATAATTGCAGAGGAGGGGATGTAATGAAGCGTATATTAGTAACCGGTGGGGCAGGGTTTATTGGATCTAATTTTATCCATTATATATTAAAGAACCATGTCGATTTGGAAGCTTTAGTCAATCTGGATTTGCTGACTTATGCAGGAAATTTGGAAAATCTCCATGATATAGAGTCGAATCCGAAATATTACTTTGTCAAGGGCGATGTTAGAGATAGAAACCTGTTAGAGACGTTATTTGACGAGTATGATTTTGATACCATAGTGCATTTCGCTGCTGAAAGCCATGTAGACCGCAGCATTGAAACCCCTGAACTGTTCTTGACTACAAATATTGTTGGTACACAGATTTTGCTGGATGCAGCCAAACAGCACTGGAAAATTGATAATAAAGATAAGTATTCTCGTGAATACCGTAAAGGGGTTAGATATTTGCAAGTATCTACGGATGAAGTATATGGTGCGTTGGGGGCAACCGGCATGTTTACAGAAAAAACAGCGCTTTCTCCTAATAGCCCATATTCGGCGTCCAAAGCAGGTGCAGATTTGCTCGTTAATGCTTATCATGAAACATATGGTATGCCAGTAAATATTACGCGTTGCTCCAACAACTATGGCCCTTATCAGTTTCCTGAGAAGCTGATTCCACTCATGATTTATAATGCTTACAACAATAAGACCTTGCCGGTATATGGTGATGGCACGCAAATCCGCGACTGGCTTCATGTATCCGATCACTGTGCTGCAATAACGACAGTGCTTGAAAGCGGTACGGTAGGTGAGGTTTATAATATTGGCGGAAATAATGAAAAAGCTAATATTGAGATTGTACGTTTGATTTTGAATGTGTTGGGAAAATCGGAGAGTCTGATTGAACATGTGAAGGATCGTCCGGGACATGACAGACGATATGCTATTGATAATACCAAAATCACAACAGAATTACAATGGCAACCTGCTTATACGTTCGAAGACGGAATTCGCGAAACCATTCAATGGTATTTGAATCATAATGAGTGGTTGGAGCGTGTTACCTCTGGTAAATATCAAAAATATTATCATGATATGTATGATAGGGCATCAGAGAAAAACAATGGATGAACAATTAGAGAAAATAATTTATATTGCAAATAAGATGCAGTGAAGGCAGATGTAAAATAGATGAAAAATAAAATTATGAAAGACTCATTTAACGAATAGGCGTTTTTTGAGGACATCAAAAAAATGGACGGCCCTTTTGTGCTATATGGTTTTGGAATACGGGCTGCAGTTGTATATCATTACATGAAGCAACATGGCGTTGATGTGCAACATGTTGTGATATCCAGAAGAAGATATGTTCCCAATCAGCATTTGGCTACCACAGAAAAATGTGTAGAATGCATGGAGGATGTTCTTGAGAGAAATAAGGCGGTAAACCTCGTATTAGGATTGCCGCGATATCTTCTGGAGGAAAAGTTTGAAGATTTTGCGCAGATACAAAATGTAATTGATACAAATTTTGGTATCTTGCCTGAGTACAACTTTGACTATTCATATTTTGAAAAAAATGAAAAAGAGTGGCAATGGCTGTATGATTCTTTGCAAGATGATTTGTCCAGAGAAATGCTTTGTGCTCATATCAATGGCAGAATAACAGGCCGTAGTATACCGTTTGAACGAGCTCCTTGGTCGGATCCGCAATACTTTTTAGATGATCTAATGATATGGAAAGATCATGAAGTAGTTGTGGATTGTGGTGCGTATGACGGGGACAATGCAGAGGAATTTTTGAGGAAGAAACCTGACTCTACACAGTATACGTATTATGCATTGGAACCAGAAAATGAAAATTTTGAAAAGATGTGTGCCAAGTTTGAAGGAAATGATAATTTTATCATGCTCAAATTGGGTGCATGGAGTAAAAAAGAGGTACTGCATATATCCGGAACAGACGAAACTGCTGCATTTACAAACGATGAAGGCATAGAAATCCAAGCGGATACGATTGATCATATTGTTAGTGGCGAAAAACATCCGGTGACATTTATTAAAATGGATATTGAAGGAAGTGAATTGGAAGCCTTAAAGGGGGCAGAACAGACTATTCGAAAATATACCCCACGCTTGGCAATTTGCTGCTATCATAAAAAAGAAGATTTAATTACGATACCAAAGTGGATTCATGGAATTAATCCAAAGTATAGATTTTATTTGAAACCGCATTCATCTATGCCTACTGAATTGGTGCTGTTCTGTGTGTAATTAATTAAATGGTTGATATACAATGTATTTTGCCACAAAGCTCTGTAGGTTCTAAAACTGTATTGAGAAAGTGCTATGGAACTGTCAGTGATGGTTGAAACCATAATATGTAAGCAGATCTTTTGGAATGCTTCTGAAGGTTAGCTAAATGACTTTTTAGTGATAGTTTGTTAAACGGAGGCGACTGCAATGATCTACACCGTAACCCTTAATCCCTCGCTGGATTATTTGGTTTGTACAGACGCGCTGCGGCCGGGAAAGCTGTGCCGCACAAGTGGCGAAACGCTGCATCCGGGCGGCAAGGGCGTCAATGTTTCGTTGGTCTGCGCGGCGCTGGGGCTTCCCACGCGGGCGCTCGGCTTTATCGCTGGACGAACGGGCGCGCTATTCGCGTCACTGCTCGCGGAGACCGGCGTGGAATATGATTTTTGCCGTCTCGACGAGGGCATGACACGCATCAATGTCAAGGTGTGCGCGCGGGAGCAGACTGAACTGAACGGTGCAGGACCGCAAATACCGCCGGAAGCGCTGACGCGGCTGGCGGAAACGCTGGATACGCTGGGCGAAGATGACTGGCTGGTGTTGTCCGGCTCGGTGCCTGTGGGTGTACCGGCGGATATTTATGCCAAACTGCTGGAGCGCGTACATAAAAACGGCGTCCGGACAGTGCTGGATACCTCGGGCGATGCGCTCAAGAATGCGCTGCCGTGCGCGCCGGACCTCATCAAGCCAAATCTGGACGAGTTGGACGCACTGGTCGGCGGCGCGCCGCATAATCCGACCGGTATCGCGGCCTGCGCACGTGAATTGCAGGCGACGGGAGCAAAGGATATTCTGATTTCCTGCGGCGCGCAGGGGGCTGTGCTCGTGCCCGTGGAGGGGCAGGCGCTGTATCTGGAGGCAACACCGGGTGATGAGGTGGTGCAGCCGGTTGGTTCGGGCGATTCGATGGCTGCAGGCTGGCTGTATGCGCACACGAATGGATTTTCTGCGGCCGAAACGCTGCGTTACGCGGTGGCGGCAGGCAGCGCGGCAGAGTTTTCCGCGTGGCTGCCTGACCGAGCCAAGATTGAAGCGACGCTTGCCAAAACAGGCACACCGCGGTCGATTTGAGCAAAAGTGCGCTGGCGTATGCAAGTATGGCGCTGCCGCGGATTATACTAAAGAGAAGTAAGAGAAAGGTATGGATATGTTATGAGCGTAACGACCCGTGTTTGGATCGCGGGCGCAGGCGGACGGCTGGGTTCCGCGCTGTGCCATCGGTTTGACCGCAATACGGAATGCAAGCTGGTGACCAGCGACCGGGATGTGCCGGTGGAGGATGGCAAACAGGTGGGACGGTTTGCCGATCTCAACCATCCGGATGTGATTATCAACTGTGCAGGGCTAACCGATGTGCGCCGCTGCGAGGAGTGCCCGGAAGAGGCCTACAAAATCAACGCGCTGGGCGCGCGCAATCTGGCGGTAGCGGCGCGGCGCATCGACGCGAAACTGATTCAGATTTCAACTGATGACGTGTTTGACGGCACGGCCGGTGCGGCGCTCTGCGAATTTGACGATGCGCATCCGGTCACCATGTACGGCAAAAGCAAATACGCGGGTGAAAAGCTGGTGCGTGAGCTGACGGATAAGCATGTGATTGTGCGTTCCTCGTGGCTGTACGGCGCGGGGACGTATGATTTTGTCGATCAGGTGCTGGAGACAGCGGCGCGCGGCGAGGCCGTACGGCTGCCGGGGGACGAGATTTCCTCCCCAACCTCGGCTGACGCGCTGGCGGGCTTCATCGAATACCTGATTACCGCGCGCGAATACGGCCTGTATCATGCCTCGTGCGAGGGGATGTGCTCGCGTGCGGAGTTTGCACATGAGATTCTGAGACTGAGCGGCTATCCGGATGTGCCGGTGGAGTCGACGGCAGCGGGTGAGACGCTGCGTCCACGCTTTACGCTGCTGGACAATATGATGATGCGCATTACCGGCATTTATCAGATGCCGGAATGGAAGCAGGCATTGGCGGAGTATCTGTCCGGACGGCAGACGGGAGGGCAGGCATGAGCGAAGCGGCAAATAACAAGAAAATCGGCCTGACCACCAAAATCTTTATCGCGCTGCTGCTTGGTGCAGCGGTGGGCGCGCTGCTGCATGCTTTTGCAGCGGATATCCCCGCGGTGCAGGACATTCTGGTTGGCGGTGTATTTTACGTCATTGGGCAGGGCTTTATCCGCCTGATGCAGATGCTGGTCGTGCCGCTGGTGTTCTGTTCGTTGGTCTGCGGTGCGGCGGCCATTGGTGATACCAAGACGCTGGGCAAGGTCGGTGTTAAGACGATCGGTTTTTATCTGGTTACGACCATGCTGGCCGTGGCGGTGGCGCTGAGCGTGGCGTCCCTTATCAATCCGGGACTGGGGCTGGATATGTCGCAGGTGCAGACGGCGGAGACAACAATCAGCGAAAGTTCGATGAGCATGACGGAAACGCTGCTGAATATCATCCCGAAAAACCCGATTGAGGCGCTTGCGACGGGCAACATGCTGCAAATCATTTTGTTTGCGCTGATTGTCGGCCTGATTCTGGCCAAATTGCAAGATAAAGTGCAGCTCATCACGAACTTTTTCCAGCAGGGCAATGATATCATGATGGAAATGACCATGATGATTATGCGTGCCGCTCCCATCGGTGTATTCTGCCTGATTGCGAAAACCTTTTCCGAGCTGGGCTTTTCCGCGATGGTGCCCATGTTCAAATATATGGGCGCGGTGCTGTTGGCGCTCGTGGTGCAGTGTCTTGGCGTCTATCAGATTCTGCTCAAACTGTTCACCGGGCTCAATCCGTTCCGGTTTATCCGCAAGTTTGCACCGGTGATGGGGTTTGCGTTCTCGACAGCGACCTCAAACGCCACCATTCCGCTTTCCATTGAAACACTGGAGGAAAAGGTTGGCGTATCGCGCCGCATTTCGTCCTTCACCATTCCGTTGGGCGCGACCATTAATATGGATGGCACATCGATCATGCAGGGCGTAGCGGTCGTGTTTGTCGCGCAGGCGTTCGGCATTGCGCTGACCCCGGCGGACTATCTGACGGTCATCGCCACTGCAACGCTCGCATCGATTGGCACAGCCGGTGTACCCAGTGTGGGCCTTATCACATTGGCGATGGTGTTTGACTCGGTCGGACTGCCGGTGGCGGGCATCGGACTGATTATGGGCATTGACCGTATTCTGGATATGGCGCGCACAGCGGTCAATATCACGGGCGACGCGGTCTGCACGACGATTGTGGCGCATCAGGACGGCGCACTGGATAAAAAGGTATTCAACAAAAAATAAAGGGAGAATGGGATGCCGCGTTTGACACGCGGTGTCCCTTCTGGTATAATCATGTCATGCCGCCATGGCGGAACTGGTAGACGCAGGGGACTTAAAATCCCCCGGTAGCGATACTGTGCCGGTTCGATTCCGGCTGGCGGCACCAAAAAAGCCCCGTATCCGTAAGGATACGGGGCTTTTTGTGAATTTGCTTAAACACTATGCCTGGTTTGCTATTGGGATGATGACAAAGGGGAGCGGTTCGAACAATTATTCCCCGGAGCGGTACAGCGTTTTGTATGCGTTTTGGTGCCGTCAAGATTTATGCGCAAAATTATTTGCAGGCTCCGGCTGAATGAAGTCAGCCGGCAATAGAGGCGTCGTACAGAGCCGCCTCCAAGTGCTTCATGTTCATG
>NZ_JBQKJR010000066.1:0-16386 GCF_052117165.1 Agathobaculum sp. LCP25S3_E8 | reverse complement strand
ATAGTTCTGCGGAGGCGTCCTAACGGACGTCAGCTTTGCTATACCTTTTTTGATCCGTCTACGTTTTTTGCCAATCCACATTTTTAGCCTTGACTTTTAATAGTTAGTCTTACGAATGGACGATCCTGCCGTCCTCAATGCGGACGATACGGTGCGCGAGCTGGGCGATCTCCTCGTTGTGGGTGATCATGACAATGGTCTGACCGAATTTCTCTCCCGTCACTTTTAGGAGCGCGAGCACGTCCTGACTGGTGCGGCTGTCGAGGTTACCGGTCGGCTCGTCGGCCAGGACAATCGCGGGCTTGGTGGCAAGCGCGCGGGCGATGGCAACGCGCTGCTGCTGTCCGCCGGAAAGCTGGCTGGGCAGGTTATTGAGCTTGCTTTCCAGCCCCAGCGTGCGGATGATGTCATCAACATAGGTGCCGTCAACTGCACCGCCGTCCAGCTCGATTGGCAGCACAATATTCTCGTATACGCTGAGTACCGGTACAAGGTTGTATGCCTGAAATACAAAGCCGATTTTGCGGCGGCGGAAAATAGTCAGCTCGTCATCTTCTAAGGCGAAAATGTCGCTGCCGTCGACGAATACCTTGCCATCCGTCGGGCGGTCCAGCCCGCCAAGCATATGCAGCAACGTCGATTTGCCCGAGCCGGATGTGCCGACCACCGCGACAAACTCGCCGCTTTCTACCGTCAGATTCACGCCGTCCAGCGCGTGCACCGCAGTGTCGCCGGCGCCGTAGATCTTGCGCAGGTCCTGCGTTTGTAAAACCGTCATAACCATGTTCCTTCCTGAAAAAAAGTCTGTATTGCGCCGGTATTCCGGTACAATACAGACGATAGCACAGCAATCTGTCCAGAGCCTTTCCGAAATATAACAGTTTTGTCACATTTATCTTTCCCTGCGCGGCAGGAACAGCGAAAATGTACTTCCTGCCCCTGCATGTGAGGAAACTTTGATGTAGCCGCCGTTTGCCGCGACGATTTCACGCGCGAGGTACAGCCCAAGTCCCACACCGGGTGCGTTTTGCGCGGCGGGCGCACGGTAGAAGCGGGAAAATACGCGGCTGGACTCCTCTTCGGTCAGGCCGATGCCGGTGTCGGTCACGTCAATACGGCAGAATAGTTCGTATGGCACGACCGAAACGGTCACGCTGCCGCCCGCAGGTGTGTACTTGACCGCGTTATCCAGCAGATTTCCCAGCGCTTCCAGTGTCCACTTTCGGTCAAAGCATGCGGTTTCATCCGCAGGCGTGCCGGATAATGTGATACCTTTTGCTGCCGCCTTGGGGGCGGCTTCGCACAGCGCATCCTGCACCAGCGCGGTAACGCTGTCTTGCTTGGGGTGGACGGCTATCACGCCGGTTTCCAGCCGTCCGGCTTTGACCAGAGACGCAATCAGAAAGCGCAGTTTTTCCGCCTGCGCGGACAGTGCCTGCACGCAGTCGCGGCAATCGTCGGGCAGGGGCTTATCGTCCAGCAGTTCGGCATACAGCAGAATGTTGGCGATGGGCGTTTTGGTTTGGTGGGATACGTCCGCAATTAGCCCCTGTATGCGCGCTTTTTGCTCTGCCAGCTGCGCCTTTGTGGTGCCGCTCGCCTCGAGATAGCGCTGCATTTTGGCCTCGACCGCCGATAAACGGCTCTCATCAAAGTGTGCGGCGGTGAATGTGCCGTCGATTGCCTCGTCCAGCATGTGGTTCAATGTGTCCATTGTGTGGCGGACACGATACTGGTCATACCCGATGACGGCCGCAGCCGCCAGTACGGCACAAAGCGCCACGACCCACGGCATCATTTGTTCACCGCCCAGCCATAGCCCACGCCGTACACGGTTTGGATGGGTGCGTCCGTACCCAGCTTGCGGCGCAGCCGTCCAACCGTGACCGACAGTGCGTTTTCATCCACATATTCTGCGCCATCCGTCCAGATGCGGTCGATCAATGTATCGCGCGGCACGGTATGTCCGCAGTTATCCACCAGCAGGCGCAAGAGCCGCTGCTCGGTTTGGGATAAAGAAAGTGCGCGTCCGTTTACGGAAAAGCAAAGCGCGTCAAAATCAAACACAAATCCGTTTTGCCGGAACACAGCAGGGGATTTGGCAGACGTGGTGCGGCGCAGTGCGGCTTCGACGCGCGCGCGCAGCACAGCCAGTGAAAAGGGCTTGGTAATGTAGTCGTCCGCGCCCAGCGTCAGGCCGGTCACAATGTCGGTTTCCAAATCGTTCGCGGTCAGCAGAATGACTGGGGGGCCGCCCGCAGAGCGTGTTTCCTCCAGCAGGGAAAGGCCCGAACCGTCCGGCAGGTTGACATCGAATAACGCAAGCGAAAAGGACGTATGCTGCAGCGCCTAGCGGGCTTCCGCACAGTTTTTCGCAAGTGTGCAGGCGCGCGTTTCGTCCGACAGCGCGAGCGTCAGCCCGCGGCCGAGCGCCGCGTCGTCCTCGACAATCAAAATCTGGTTCACGGGGATATCACCTCTCGTTCTATTGTAGCATAAACGGGACGCGGTTGCCACCGCCAAAGGGCGGCAGACCGCGTCCCGAAGGATGCATAGAAGAAAACGGATTTACTTTTTGTCAGGAAGGTTGATTCTTTCCGAGCTGTTTTGCTTTGCAAATCAGCTGCGTGGTGGTGCCCATAGGACAGTACACACACCAACTGCGTGGTTTGAACAAAAGCATTGTGATAAGACCGAGGATGGTGGAGGTCAGCATCACACTATAAAAGCCGAAAGCAAATTGCGAAACACCGGGGTGCAGCATGTTGCCGTGATATGCCCACTGCCACGGAACCTTGAACGTCCACAGAAGAGTTACAACCTGCTTGAGGTCGGATGCTCCTGCAAACACCAGATAGGTATTCCACAGCATTTGAAAGAACATGGCGAAGAAGAAAATGAGAAAACCATAGCGGAACCATTTGCTTTTCATCCATTTTGGGATATCCCGCTTGCGGGACAGACCAAAACGTCCGCCCAGCAAGCCGAGAAGCTGTCCTCTGCCGCAATATCGATTGCAATAGCCCTTTGTGCCCGTGGCAACCGAGATGATGAGCGGAATGAAAAAGCACAGAAGCCCCAGCCATGCGAACAGGATGTTGAAAAAGCCGAGCACTAAGTACACCAAGGTTAATATCCAGAGATAATCATACCATTTCTTTTTCATACTGTTACCTCCTGAATGGTAATAACCGATGCCGGGCACTCTTTGGCACATTTTCCGCAGCCAACGCATTTGGTGTAATCCACTGCTGCATGAATCCCTTTGTAAATAGAGATAGCATGCAGTGGGCATACCTTTACACAACAACCGCATGCGACACACTGTTCCTGCAAAACGGTAGCTTTACGGGGGGTTCTTTTTGCATTTGCCATGATGTAACCTCCAAGTTATGAATATATTTCCGATACTGTCTGCATCAAGAATTCGTTATGTTGCAACGTATGCGGCACGATATTCTTTTTGACCATTTTTGCGTTTCCTCAACGAAAAATAGTATATCGGAAAAACGCCGTCGTTTCTGTGTGTCAATCACAGAACAACGCAAGTAGTGAAGTGCCGTATTGATTGACCTGCGGCGTGAAATGTGGTACTTTATCGTTATCGGACATAGGAATATTTGACGGAACATAAAGGAGATGGAGTGATGCTGCAAAACGAGTCCTGCGAGGCTTATCTCAAACAGTGTGCGTTCTGGGAGCATTTGGATGAAAAAGAAAAGCAGCAGTTATGTGAGAATACGTTTCCTGCTCATTATCCCAAGGGTACCACAGTTCACGGTGGCAATGCAGATTGCATCGGCGTTATACTCGTGAAACAGGGGCAGCTGCGCACCTATATGCTGTCGGAAGAAGGGCGGGATGTGACACTGTATCGGTTATTCCCGGGCGACACATGCATTTTATCTGCTTCCTGTGTGCTGGATGCCATCACTTTTGATGTATTCATAGATGCCGAGGAGGATACGGAGGTTCTCTTGATAAATTCCGCGGTTTTTCATCAAATCGCTGAAGAAAACATCTATGTGAAATGCTTTGGCTATGAATTGGCGACTATGCGTTTTTCTGATGTGATGTGGGCCATGCAGCAAATTCTTTTTATGGGTGCGGATAAGCGGCTTGCTATCTTTTTGTGGGATGAAATCGCCAAGACCGGAAGCGACAGCATTAAAATGACGCATGAACAAATTGCGCGCTATATGGGAAGCGCGCGGGAAGTGGTCTCTCGTATGCTCAAGTATTTTGCCGGGGAAGGAATCGTAGCGCTTTCCAGAGGAGAAATCCGAATCATGGACAAAGAAAAGCTTCAAAAGTTGATTTACGAGACATAAAACAGGCGATATCGTCCTGGTACGGCAAAATGAACCGCCCCGGTTTGCGCGGACAGCGCAAATCGGGGCGGTTCAAATATATAATAGGGTGGTGATATGGTGTCAAAGGGAATATGCGCAGATTGCAACGCATCATGAAGATTTAGGGAGTGTCACTGCCCTTTTACATCTCCCGTGTCGGAAACCTTTTCTGTCGCGCTAACAGGGGAGACATCGGATTGCGGATGGAGGGACTGATAGAATCGTGTTCCGCCGGGATATAGCTTAACCTTTTTGAAGCCATGCTGCATCAAAATGCGGGCGGCGTTATAGGAACGCACGCCAATGGCGCAGAAGGTGATGATTTCTTTTTCGGGATTCAGTTCCTGCAAGCGGCCACGCAGTTCACCCAATGGAATGTGAACGGCGTTGGGCAACGAAAACGCCGCTACTTCGGCATTTTCACGCACATCGAGAAGGATGGCATCGTTATTTTCCTTGGAAAGATCCCAGTCGGAAAATGTGACCAGATGACGCAGGACATTTTCAGCGACAAATCCCGCCATGTTTACCGGGTCCTTCGCAGAGGAGAACGGCGGTGCATAAGCAAGCTCCAGATTCTTCAGGTCCCGAATCCCTGCACCAAGGCGCATGGCCACAGCTAAGGTGTCGATGCGTTTGTCCACTCCATCACGGCCGACAATCTGTGCGCCGAAAATTTTCGACCCATCCACAGAAAAGAGCATTTTTAACGTCAGCGGAACTGCGCCGGGGTAATAACCGGCATGAGAATTCTGCGTTATGATGATGCTTTCGTAATCTATTCCTTTTTTCAGGTTCAGCTTTTTGAGCGTTTTTTCATTCGCGCCGGTAGAGGCTGCAGCAAGATCAAAGACTTTCGCAACACTGGTACCCTGTGTGCCTTCATAGATTTCCTGTCCTCCGGCGATGTTGTCTGCGGCAATACGGCCCTGCTTGTTGGCCGGACCCGCCAAAGGAACCATCGTGTGATTCTTGAAGGTGAAGTCCTCTACCTCAATGACATCGCCAACCGCATAGATGGAAGCGTCCGAAGTACGGAGGGATTCATCCACACAAATGCCGCCGCGTTCATTAAGCGAGAGTCCAGCTTCTTTGGCCAGCTGGCTGTTAGGACGAACGCCGATTGCCAAAATGACGATTTCGGCTTCTACCTTTTTGCCGCTGCTTAAAGCGATGGTAACCGAGTGATCATTTTCTTCGAAGGCAGCTACGCCGTCACCCAGATAAAGGCCGACGCCATTCTCGCGGATGTTTGCATGAAGCATTGCGGCCATTTCGGGATCAAGCGGCGCCATGACCTGCTCGGCTGCCTCGATTATAGAAACGGCAAGACCGGCGTGGCGAAGGTTTTCGGCCATCTCCAGACCGATGAAACCGCCGCCGATGACGGCTGCTGTTTTTGCATGCTGCTGTATAACGGCCAAACGAATCCGATCGGTATCATTTACTGTCCACAGCGTCTGGATGCGATCGGATTGAATGCCGGGAATAGGGGGGCGCAGCGGAGAAGAGCCGGTAGCGATTACCAATGTATCGTAAGATTCCTCATAGATTTCGCCGCTTTCCAGCCTCTTGACTGAAACGAGTTTTTTATCTCGATCAATCGATACGACTTCGTTTCTGACGCGGACATCGATATTGAATTTCTTTTTCATCGCTTCCGGAGTTTGCACCAAAAGGGCATCTCTCGACGGAATCACGCCGCCTACATGATACGGCAAACCACAGTTGGCATAGGAGATGTAGTCACCCCGCTCAATTATGATGATTTGAGCGGTTTCATCTAATCTTCTCAGCCTGGCGGCACAGCTGGCGCCACCGGCCACGCCGCCAATAATTACAGTTTTTTTCATATGATGCGCTCCTTATCCTATTCTCAGTCGTTATGCTCAGCTGCCGAATTTAACCAACGGAAAGCACGCCTTTCCGTTGGTTAAATTGGAGATTTATCGTATCATGCTCATAATCGCTTCTTTGGGTTGAACACCGACAGACTGCTGTACAATCTTACCGTTTTTCATGACAACCAGCATCGGAATGCTCATCACACCAAACTGACGGGCCAGCTCCGGCTGCTCATCCACATTGACTTTTCCGAACTTTACATCGGAAACCTCATCTGCAATCTTGTCAATGACCGGAGAGAGCATTCGGCAGGGACCGCACCAGCTTGCCCAAAAATCAATGAGAACCGGCTGCTCCGAAGCCAGAACCTCAGAGTTAAAATTTGTATTGGTAATGTTTAAAACAGACATTTTTAAGCGCTCCTTCATGTATCTTGTTGATGTTTATAGTATAGTCATCCGCTATGCCTGATTCTGTAATTCAGTCACAAAAAAGATAGACGGTGGTTTTGCCGCGATTCTGTACGGTTTCAGATAAGGTGAAAAAATGCCATCATTTTTTGAATCAAGCCGCACATTTGATATTCCTAAACCGTTATGCATAAGGAAAGGAGGTTTTACGGGTATCCATGGACTTAGAAGAACAATATGACAAAATATATCGCTACTGCTATTTCAAAGTTCACCAGCGTGAAATAGCAGAAGACATTACTCAGGAAACCTTTCTTCGTTTTTTGGAGAGCAGCGGATATAGAAGCAAAGGGAAATGCCTGCAATATTTATATACCATTGCACGCCATCTTTGTATAGATGAGTATAGAAAACGTAAAACAAGGCCGCTAGAGGACGAAACAGTGGGCAGTTATTCTGATGATAATATGGTAACACAAATTTCGGTTAAAGCGACATTGTCAGAACTGGATGAAACAGACAGGGAACTGCTGCTGCTTCGATATGTAAACGAAGTGCCTGTGAATGTTATTAGTAAATTGTATGGTGTTTCCCGGTTTTCTGTTTACCGTAAACTTTTGCAGGCGACAAAAGAACTGAAAAGCAAACTCGGAAGGGAGGATTTTATGTGAATAAACGTATAAAAAAAGTTTTGCAAGCGTGCTTTGAAGCGCCGACGCCGCAAAAGAAGAAAGACTTTTTAAAGCGTATTCAAACTCCGCCTGCCTCCTGTTTGGAGTTTGTATGCGCCCAAATCGCATATATTCGTAAATGGATTTGGGGCTTTTCTGCTCTGGTCTTTGGCATTGCTTTGATTGGAGCAGAATATCTGGAAAAAGATATGCTTTGGTGTATCTCTGCATTTATGCCACTGCTGGCGCTATCCATTATTACAGAGAGTGGACGTTCGGAATGTTATGGTATGGCAGAGTTTGAACTTACGACTCGATTTTCTCTAAAGAATGTTGTACTTGCCCGGTTGGGAATATTGGGTTTTGCGAATCTCGTGCTGATTTGTTTGCTTGTGCCATTTGCTCATCAAAATAGCAGCACCTCGATTTTGCAAACAAGTATCTATATGTTATGCCCTTACCTGCTTACCGTTTTTTTGGGACTATGGGCAACCCGTAAAATGCGCGGGCGAGGAGCGGCCTATTTGTGTGCGGGTATTGCGCTCGGTGTCAGCTTTGGGAATATTACGTTTTATCATTCATTTTGGACATTTTATGCAAGACATCACTTTGTCTGGTGGGTGGCAGCGTTTGTGCTGCTGGCAGCCGGAACGGCGAATCAGTGTCTTAAAACAATAAAACAAACGGAGGAATTGGCGTGGAACTTATAATAGATCGACTGTCTAAACAGTATCACAATAAAATTGCGGTTGACCGTATCTCATTAAAGCTCACAAAAGGGGTTTATGGTCTGCTTGGCGCCAATGGTGCAGGAAAGACGACGCTTATGCGGATGATTTGCGGTGTTCTGAAGCCTACCAGCGGCACGATTGCGTTTGATGGTGTTGATGCAGGAGAAGAAAGCTACCGAGATGCGCTCGGTTATTTACCGCAGGATTTTGGTTATTATCCGGAATTTTCTGCGATGGATTTTATGTACTATATGGCAAGTTTAAAGGGGCTGACAAAAGCGCAGGCAAAAGCGAGAACAAAAGAACTGCTTGAAAAATTCTCGCTGACCGATGTGGCAAAAAAGAAGATAAAAACCTTTTCCGGCGGCATGAAACAGCGTTTGGGTATTGCGCAAACCCTGCTGAATAACCCTAGCATCTTAGTCCTTGATGAGCCGACGGCGGGACTGGACCCCAAAGAGCGTGTACGCTTTCGCAATCTGATTTTCCAACTTGGTAAGGATAGAATCGTGCTGCTGTCGACTCACATCGTATCTGATGTGGAGCATATTGCAAACACCATTTTAGTGATGAAAAATGGTCAGATGCTGCATTGCGGAAGTTTGGAGACCATCATCAAAGCCATTGACGGTAAGGTGTTTGAATGTTCCGTTGATAATAAGACAGCGGAAACGTTAGTGCGGCACTATCCTGTCATCAATCTTCGCACAGAGGACAAAAATGTTTTATTAAGACTCATATGCAATGAAAAGCCTCATGCTGCGGCCGTGAATGTTGCGGCTACGCTGGAGGACTTGTACCTTTACTACTTTTCGGATGTGAATGAACATGAATAATTTTTGGGATTTAGTGCGTTTTGAATTTAAAAAAATTCTGCAAAGAAAAGTTTTTTGGGTTTCTGTTTTGATTTGTTTTGGAATTATCGCCATGACCGTTTTCACAAGCATCAGCGGAGGATCTTTCTGGCATAAGGCCGGTAATGATATCTCACAGTTTGAAGCGATGAAACAGGATAAATCCACCATTCTTTCTCATCAGGGATATATTACCACCGAGCTTGTTTCCGAAGCCATCCGGTCCAACAGGGAAATGATATCCAATGATGATAATTATCTCATCAACGAATTCGGCAAGCATTTGAAAGAAGATGCGTATATTCAATATATTTTACCCTACGAATCGATTGTGAATTTAATAAATGTCGTCTATACAGATGATTTGGACTGGCTTTCTATGGATGCATTCCGTTTAACATCAGTAGAATCCGATAATGTCATTGATACCTTAACACCTGATTCGGTAAAGGATTTCGATACAGATTTAAAAGAATTTGCGAAATCCATGGTTTTACGGAAAGAAGGATTGTCGGCAGCAGAAATCGCAAAAAACATGGATTTGATTGACCAGATAAAAACCCCTTTGTACAACGATTATTTCGGTGGATATCAAGCATATATCAATAACTCCAAAGGGTTAGCGCTTACCGCTTTGTTTTTGATACTGATACTGATTGCGCCCCTGTTTTCGAATGAATATGAAGAAAAAACGGAACAAATCATTCTATGCACAAAAAACGGAAAACGCAGTTTATGCAAAGCAAAGCTGTTTGTAGCTCTAACAATTTCTCTGCTGAGCAGTATGTTGATTATGGGAATTGGATGGTTGTCCTTTCTTTTATTATACGGATTTGAAGGCGCGAATGTGAATATACAAGTTATTAATCCCGGTTGTACATATCCCATTACATTATTGGAGGCTTGCCAAATCCATTTGATATCTGTCATGATTGCATCTGTTCTTTTTGGTGCATTGATTACTTTCCTATCAGCGAAGGTAAGAAAAAGGACAACTTCTGTCGTGATAATCGGAACGTTGGTTACAATTATACCCATGTTCATTTGGGTGCCGCTGAGAGCATCGAGAGTGATATACAATGTGCTGAAGCTATTCCCTGTTAATTCTGTTACATTTGGTTTTGACATGTGTTTTGTTGATGTATTTGGAAAATTATTTGAGTCATACAAGTTTACTTGGGCTGTTAGCGCATTGCTGGTAGTTCTCTTTTTCTATATGGCAGGTTGCAGCTTCAAAAAGCATCAAGTGACTTAGGTTATGGTATGGGGAATGAACGGAATCCTATATGCCCAGCCCATCGCAGATGTAATTTCCGTAGTAATCACTGTGGTTATGGCGTTGCACCTTCATCGGGAATTATCTATAGCTGAAAAACAGGTTATGCCCAATTCGGAAATGTAAGTTACGCCCCTTGACTTTTACTATTGCCAATAGTACTATTGTTAATAGTAAGAGTCGGAGGTGTCGTTATGTCGTCGATCGATTTAGTCATACTTGGTATTGTATTGGAAAAACCGCAAAGCGCCTATGATATTCAAAAGGATGTGGAGTACCACCATTTTTCCCGCTGGACAAAAATAAGCGTACCTTCTATTTATCGAAAAGTACTCCAGTTGAGCGAGAAGGGGTATCTGCAAAGCAATATTGTCAAAGGCGATAAGTTTGCGGATAAGGCCATTTATTCTATTACCGATCAGGGCAGAGCGTATTTCAAGGAGCTGATGGCCTCTTGTGCCGCTGGCCCGGTACCCTTGCTATTCGATTTCAATGTGGTCATTACCAATTTGAATAAGATGGATAAAGCCGAAGCGTTGGAGCTGGTTTCGGCTTTGCGCCGGAGTATACAGTCCTCGGCTGAATCGAACGAGGGCTATGCGCGGGAATTTGCAGACATTCCTTTGGTTGGGAGAACGATTTTTGAGCAGCAGCAGCTTCTCTATCGAGCCCTTCTGGAATGGCTGGATCACTTTGAAGGGCAGTTCTTAGAAGAATGAGTACAGGCCCCCAAAGCAGTTTGACCATCCTGTTTGAAGCTCCGTTTTGGATTGGTCTATACGAAAGAACGGATAATGGCAAGTACGAGGTATGCAAAATCACTTTTGGCTCAGAGCCTAAAGATTATGAGGTCTACGAGTTTCTGCTGGAGAATTGGCACAAGTTGAAATTCAGTCCTCCAATCCAGACCGAGATAGCCATAGAGCGAAAAATCAATCCCAAACGTATGCAGCGCGAAATTCAAAGCCAACTGCAGGATAAAGGCATTGGAACAAAGGCGCAGCAGGCGTTGAAACTCCAGCATGAGCAATGTAAGCTGGAACGAAAAACCAAGAGCCGTGAGCAGAAAGAGACGGAGAAAGACCGCCAGTTTGCCATACGGCAGGAAAAGAAGAAAGCCAAGCACAGAGGAAGATAACATGAAGATAGAATGGATTTTATGCCCCTTTTGCGGCAGCAAAACGCGATTGAAAATCCGCGATGATACAGTCCTGGAAAACTTTCCGCTGTATTGCCCCAAGTGTAAACACGAAACCTTGATTGCGGTAAGACAACTGAATCTATCCATCATCCAAGAGCCAGACGCTAAGACGCAGAGCCGATAACATTGAGGAAAAACCTCATAGGTTATCGGCTCTGTTTTTATATCCTCTATGATCTGCCCGGCGGCAGAAAAGAAAAAAACCGCCGCAGGGCAGACGGCTTTCTGCGCGCAAAAGCGCTTTCTTCACGGCGGTTCAATTCGAGCCGCCGTTTTTCTTTGCCCTGACAGTTTCCACGGCGGCATAGAAGGAGGATGCCGCCATGCTGCGCCGGATACTATCCCCGCCTGATCTGACAAGGGCTAGCCGCTCAAAAAAAGCCCGTTCCATTCGACGGACAGGTTCGGCCATGAGTATGAACTATACCATGTAAATAAACTTCATATTGCTTGCTATTGCGCCCGGTGGGTCTGTGACCTGCCGGGCGTTTTTTGTCGTTTTCTGCGGTCAGGATGGCTGGCCGTTGCTTTTCTCAAATTTTCTTCAAAAAGGAGGCGTTTAGCGGGCAGAACACTCTCGCGCAGGATTGGTAGTAGCGGAAAGGGAGAGAACCACCTGATCCCCCCATGGAAAGGGGGTGAAACTGATGGAATCTAACCCCCGCGACTATGGCGAGCAATGCCGGTTTGATGCTTTTTGCAAAAAGGTATTGCGAAACGAGGCCAGAGCCTACCTGCGGAACATGAAACGCCAGAGAGAGCGTGAAGCCTTCTTTAGCGACTTGTCCCAGGCAGAACTGGACAAGCTCTGCGTCATGGATCGTTACCCCTGTGACAGCGTTGTGTTCTCGTCGCACGGCTACGATCTACATATCGACAACGAGCTTGTGGCCGAGGCTTTTGCCGCTTTGCCGCAAATGGAGCAGAGCATTTTGATTTTGCACTGCACTCTGGACCTGGCAGACAGTGAGATCGGCAATCTTGTTGGGATGTCCCAGAGCGCCGTTCAGCGGCACCGGACGAAGGCGCTGCAGGAGCTGCGCGAAGCGTTGTCGGCGCTGATGCCGAAAGGAGGCTGAGAAAGATGACAGAGCCCATTCACAAGGGAAAGGACCTGCCGCCCGTTTGGGTGATCCATTTGGCCTCCAGCGGTGACAGCGAGGCCATGGAGCAAGTGCTGCGGTACTACGACGACTATATGATCCGCCTGTGTACTCGTAGGCTCTATGACAAGGACGGAACGCCTCATGTGTGCGTGGATACCCACATGAAGCGCTGTCTGGAAATCCGACTGATCCGGGCCGTGATGCGCGCCTGACCCTTTCGACTCTGGCAAAAGATAAACGGATTACCCTTTCCTCCGTTGCCGATGCCGGGGTCACCCCACCTTGACAAAGAAAGCCTTCGGGCAGCATAAGGCAGACGGATACGATCTGTCTGTGTGGAGCCGGTCGGCCGGTGCGCCATGACCCTGTTGCAAGTCCGCAGGACGGGACCCCTACCAAACAGGTGAGCGACAAAACCAGGCCGCGAAACAGGTGTGGCAGCCTGTGGGCGAGGATGCACAGACAGGATAATGAGACTTCCGCGTTGAACGCCCTCAAAGCATTGCGCGGCGCACCCATCAGTATGGGCCGGGGTGAGATTCCCGTGGAGCTGCGGCCAGCAGCCATCCGGTTTTTGCCTCTTTAATTTTCAGATAAATCTTCTGCTTTTCTGTTTACGGATAATTTGTAAACTTTCCATTAGCAGCAGACAAACCCGAAACGGCGCGGTACAATGAGGGTGGAAGTTATGAATGAACACCCTTTTGCGTGCCGTTTCTGACAGGAAAGGAGGCTGCTGTGTCAGAGATTCAGAACGGTACGGAGAGAAGGCCTTTGGAGTGCCGCACCTATACGGTCAGTGAGATTGCCCGGATATTAGGTGTCAGCCGGACATAGGCATACCGTCTTGTGCAGGAGGGCCTTTTCAAAAGCGTACGAATTGGTAACGCCATACGAATTCCCAAGCGGTCGTTTGACCACTGGCTGGAGTCACTTGACTTGTGACATCAGAAAGGAAGGTTCGTTATGGCATCCATCATCAAAAGAAAGAAAAACTATTCTATTGTTTATACCTATGTGGACGAGAACGGCGAGACCAAGCAGAAGTGGGAAACCCGCACTTCCTACCAGGAGGCATTGAAGCGCAAGGCAGAGATTGAGAACCAGAAGCATACCGGCGCGTTTGTTCCGCCAAGTGATCAGAGCATTGCAAATTTCATGTTGGATTTCGTTTCGCTCTACGGCGAAAAGCGGTGGGGCGTGTCCATGTACGACAGTCAGACCGCATTGATTGGCAACTACATCAACCCGATTATCGGGGATATGAAGGTGCAAGACATCACGCCGCGCGTGGTGGATAAGTATATCCAAACCTTGCAGAAAACACCTGCGGTCAGCACGCGCACCCGTCATGCCAAAACTGAATTGGTGACCAATGCAACAATCGAGAAAATCATTAAGCTGCTGCGCTGCGCTTTCAAACAGGCAGTGCGGTGGGAGCTGATCGTCAAGAATCCATTCGACAATGTGCTCCTGCCGAAAACGGAGCATAAGCGGCGGGATATCTGGACGGCTGAAATGATCCGCACTGCACTCGACCACTGCAAGGACAGCAAGCTCTATGTGGCCATGAATCTGGCCTTTGCCTGCTCGATGCGCATGGGCGAGATTTTGGGATTGACGTGGAACAATGTCCATATTGAGGATGAAGACATCGCGGCAGATAATGCCTATGTCTATATCGACAAGGAACTGGCACGGGCGTCCAAGCGGGCGATCGAGATGCTGGGGAAGAAGGATATTTACCACATCTTTGCACCCTTATTGCCCAATACCAGCACCCGACTGATTTTGAAAAAGCCCAAGACGGATTCCAGTATCCGCAAGGTGTGGCTGCCTAAGACAGTCGCCTATATCCTACGGGAATGGAAATCGTCGCAGGAGGAGCTGCGGGACATGCTGGGTGACGACTATCAGGACTACAATCTGGTAAACAATGTGATTTACCTCCATTTCTGCCTGTGCCTGACGGATCAGGACGGCATAGTAGTTGTTCGTCTGATAGGGACGGACCTTCGGCCTTACGAACTTGGCCTGAATAAACTGCTTTGCGATCTTTTCCAGCGGCTGGCCGTCCCGTTCATACATTCCGAGGAAGAAGAACGGCAGCATGATGATAATCATACAGATGGATGCCATACTGGTATTGCCGCCTGCCTTGAGCAAAAAGAAAGACGGGACACCGATAAGTGCACCCGCCCCAAAGCAGAGGAGCTGACGTTTTGTCAGATTGAATAGGATTTTTGATTTGACCCTCGTAAGATCGCGAGGGACAGGGATATAAGCTGCCAATTATTTCACCTCCATTTCCGGCAGATTCAGGCTATCGGGAGCTTCGTTTCCCCAGACATCCCAACCATCCGTTTTCTGCCTAGCAAATAGCTCTATTCGGGGAACATCACCCATAAGGGCTACTATACGGTCTCTTGTTTCATCAGGCTTTTTGCTGTGTTCTTCGATAGGTGAGATAATGAACTGATGTACCGAAGCACATTGTCGTTTCGGTTTTCCTCGTTTCGCCAGCAGGCATATTTCTGCATTACCTCTTGTCCAAAAACCCAATCCGTAAAACCATGACTTACTTTTTCTGTTCTGTTTCAGCCAGACAAAGGCTACTGTTTTATACTGAAATCCCCATGCGTCAATAAGCTTCAATGCCTCTGGCAGCATCGGAAAGGTTGCCCATAAGAACAAAACACAATCCTTATCTGCCAGGTCGCCTACAGGTAAAGCACACATATCGTTGATGTTCATCGTAGGATAATGGTTTTCAGCAGCTCCCTGTAATCGTTTCTGTTCATAGCGCCAGGGAGGATCCGCATAAATTACATTGTATTTTTTCATGCCGTCCTCCTTAGTGCGCACTAAATACGCTCTTAGCCAATGCGCCGGTCTTAAATAACGTAAAGCACAACAGAACCGTATATCCGAGGATGCCCCAGATGGATCCGATAATGTCATCCGAGACGGAGATACTCTGGATCAGTACAGCATAAATGCCGACACAGATCATAATCAGAAAGCCCTGGAAGCCAAGCGCGAACAGAGACCTGAGATAGTTCTGTCCCACCATGCTCTGTTCCCGGTTTCCAAAGGTCGAGAACGGGATCGGTGCCATACTGGTCATCAGATAGATTTCGATCATTCGTCCATAGACAATGACGAAAATCACAACGCTCAGCGCCTTGATGGTAAACTGAACGACCATGCACTGCAGGAACAGTGCAAACAGCGGTCCGATTTCCATGGCCTCCAGCGTATCCTGCATGGTTTCTAAGGCTGCCGCATCCACCGCCGTATTCCCGGCAATGAGCCCGCCTGCGTTGTTGATCACATGCTGCGTCACATCAAAGACTGCCATCACAATATTGAAGGTGTTGGTGATGAGTGTCACGGCTACAAAGGTCTTAAAAACCCATTTGAAGAAAATCCAGGTTTCAAAATTGGCAAGGTTATTGTGGTCTATGATCATCTGAATCAGCTCGTAGCAGGCAATGAAAGTCAATATCAAGCCTGCGACCGGGATAATCACTGATTCGGAAACATTCCGGATCATGGCGAAGACGCCCGGCGAGAAGTTCGCCGGAGTCGTCCCCACCTGCGTCGCAATATCGCCAACCTGAGTGTTTACCGAATCAAACAGTCCCGTCAGCTGGTTCATGATACCGGAAACAAGCAGCTCCTTCAGCCATTCACCAATCTGATCGAGTACGCTGTCCAACGATTAACACTCCTTTCTTAGCCGAAGAGTCCGGAAAGCAGGGGAACCAGAGTGATACCGATGAGGGCCACGCCGCCACCGGCCATAAGCTGCTTCATACCCTGAGACTTTGCTAATGTGTGATAAAGAAGCATTAGAAGTGTAAAAAATTTTGCCGTTCCTATCCGGCACTTGGCCATTGTGTCGGATAGGTCGGGCGGTTATTCGGGCAAGTCAATC
>NZ_JBQKJR010000065.1:0-16462 GCF_052117165.1 Agathobaculum sp. LCP25S3_E8 | reverse complement strand
AGATTCAGTAAGCGGTTTACCGTTATTTGCTCCGCTTGTTTCTCCGGCGATAAAGAAGCACAGGATTTACAGATGTGCGCCGCATGACCTTTGCCGGAAAATTTTTCGTTAGCCTTATATTCTCCGCAGACTTTACAATAATGTCCATGCTTCTTCATAGGCTCGATTCCTTTTCACTGAGCGCATATAAACTGCGAACCGCCCCCATGATGATGTTCCACTCCAAATCTGCCGCATAGGAAAACTTCCTGCGGTAAGATTCCCAAAGTTTCTGCATCACAGGACTGCTTTCCACTTCATTCAAAACATCCACAGCTTCTGCAAGATGCCGTTCGGTTCCGCGTTTTTTGGCAGTTGCCAACAGTGCATCATAGAGCGTCTGCCTGTTCAATGTGTTCCCGTGGAGCTGATCCAGAATATAAATGTCATAGAAATCTCTCATGCGGGTGTTGGTGGTGGTTCTGGTGATGATTGTTTCCAGCTTTTCAGCCAGAACGGTTTCCAGATTGTATGCCCAAATGTCAATGGAGCGATCTTCCAGCATCAGCTTGAAAGAGTAGCGTACCTCCCTGGGGGTAATGGCATCCCCTGTGGAAATGTCAATCTTCAAAGGTGTCACCACACCGTCAAAGGTTGTAGTCATGCTGACCCGAATCCCAGGATACTCCGCTTCATCCATAATCTCTGAAATGCTTTTCAGCTGAAATTTGACGCCATCATCAATCGGCACACTCACAATAGCAGAAATCAGGTTCTCGATCTCCTCTACATTAACATTGGCTCCTTTTACAGTAGCGTCCAAGTCCATCGTGGAACGGGCATCCAGTCCAACCATTGCCGCTACCAGCATCCCGCCTTTCAGAATAAATTTATCACGATATTCAGAAAGGGAAATACGCTCCAGAAAACGCTCCATCATATAGTTTCGCATTAAAAGCTGTGCATCCGCAGATTTTTCTCTGGAAAGATTGCGAATCAAATCTTTTAGCTGCCTTGCTGTCTTTATCATAAAAGCACCTCCAAATACTGCCGTAAAATTTTTTCAACCCGGAACATACCGGCATACCGCATCAAAGTCCGCAGATCCTTGTCCTTTCTTCTGGCATACATCTTCAGCGCACCTTGAAAAGTCTGTATTTCCATGCTGCTTCGGCTGCGGAGCAGATCGCAGATGGTGCGCTCCATATCATAGACAGGAACCGTATGCCCAAAAGGTGTTTGGCCAGTTGTCAGCCCTACCTCATATAGTTCTGGTTTGATGGTGTAAACAGAAAGGCCCTCTGCCTTTAAGCGAGTGGTGCTGTACCCTCTGCGCACCGTGATAGCGTATGGAGATGGTTCCCGGTCTGTCAAGTCATGGAAAAATAGCGCTGATTCATGGGAAAATACTGCCTGACCACATCGCAGATGTAACAGAAACATCGCATCAATCCAGGTGTCCTCGGAGACATAAATTCCGTGAGCAACCTGCTGAAGATTTTTCTCTTTGACATATTCATAAAAAATGGGTTTTACAATTCCGCTAGCGATTACCTGTGCGGTTTGCAGCATCCCATCATGCTCGGTCAGAAGTCTGTCTAATTGCTCAAACCGTTCTGATTTGGTCACATCCATCACTTCCTTTCGTGCTACTATTATACACGGATGTAGCACAGAAGTAAATATAGCAATTTAACAGACACTGTCTGGCATTTTTGTGACCGCGCATTTTATCCATAAACCAAATCCTGAATGGCAAACTTCAAGTCCTGCACCTTGCCCAGCAGCCAGATGGCAGCCATCGGCAGACCATAGGGACTAATAAGGAATGCCATCACCAGCAGGATAATGCCGTTTTGCAGGGAACAGGTCAGCAGGACCGCCACGCCCAACAGGGCGATCACCATGCTGATAAGCCCCAGCACCAGACCGGAGACATAGACGATCCCCACACAAATCCAAACGAACAGGGTCAGCGCCAGAATCACCGGAACCATCACGATCTTCAACAGCAGTTTCAACAAAAATACCAATGCCCTCATTGTTATGCCTCCTCCCAAAATCACAGTTCCTGTTCCTGATTCCATTATCCCTGTCTCACAGCCAAAAGGCAAGGATACGGGCAAAAAGAAAAAGCGGAGGAAGGCGCGGCGAAGAAACGCCGTTCCTCCCTCCGCAGATGGGGTATTTGTCCCGGTTACGAAAGTTTGGAGAGTTGTGTCAGTATCTCTTTAACTCCGTCCCATAACTGTTCCTGCCGCTGGGATATATCCTCCAAATCGACATCATAAATCCGCCCGGTCTCATGTACCTTGCGGGTCAGCTGGTTTAAGTTGTTGCTGCTTCGGCGCAGCAGGGATACCAGTTCCTTCAGCTCCGGCAAATCCAGCTGCACCACATAGCCGTCCACAGCCATTTTTCGTAGATAGGCGCTCAGGTTTTTTGTCCCAAACTGTGCCATTTTCTGCTGAATCAACTCCATTTCATCAGCGGATACCCAAAACAGAACCGGCACATCCCGCTTGCGCTTGGGGCTGCTCATCGCTCCGGCTCCTGTTTCTTCGGGGCGGCAGGCTTGCGGGCAGGCGGTTCCTGCCTGAGCTTTTGCAGGACAGAGCTTTTCTGCGGTTCCTGCATGGCTTTTCTGGCCTGCCTGGTAAACAGATCGGTCAGACCGGGATTGACCCCATCCACAACCAGATAGGCACAGTGGCGGGAAGCATCGCTGTCCTCCGGCATGGGAATGGTTTTTGCCCAGGCTTTATTGTCCTGAGAGATACGCCCGTCATGGTTCTTGCGCTGGATGGTGTTGGCGAGAATAAACTGTACCCGTTCTGTCCCGAACTTTTCCAGCACATCTTTGACCGCCGCCTCCGTATCCAGCCGGTTCTCTGCATAGTGAGCGCTGATGGCCTGTTCAATGGCTTCTTTGCAGGCGCTGTTCGCTTGATATGAGTGGTTGTACTGTGCCATCTCCCCATGCTGGGACGCATAGGCGGCAGAATGGGGGTAGAGAGGGGCAGTTCGTAATTCTTCCTGCGCCCTGCACACATCATCGGCACGGTTTTCAATGCTGTCCCGGATCACATCCATGTAGCCGGTCTCCAGCTTTTCAAAATAACGGTACACATCCGCCAGCGGCGTGGGAGAATCCAAAAGTGCCTTGGCCTGGGCGTCGGTCAGCTCCAGCTCCTCCATTGCCATCACGATGTCCTCCCGGACCGTGTACTCATAGGTGTGGTGCAGGATTTCCTCCGGGGGCTGGCTTTTCAGCCAGTCCCGGAATTTATCCTGTTCATCAGACATTTTCTCAAAAAGAGCTGTATTCCAATCTGTTGCATTCATAATCATCGTACCTCCTCGTGTTGTTTTGGTTTCTTTTCAGGGCTGCGGGGCGGCACAGGGCGTTTCAGACTGTCCAGCACCGAGGGCCGCGCACTCTTGGCAACCACAGTTTCCGGCTGGGCATGACCCTTGCCGTCAATGTTCAGCAAGGTGTCCAGTTCCACCAGACGGGCGGACTTGACCCGCAGATCGTCCTCAAAGGGGAACGGCTTTCCTACTTCCTCCTTGGCAGCGGCCTGCTGCTGGTAAAGGTTCTCCAGCTGGTTTTTGACCGCCTCCAGACGCTGGGGCATCTGCGCCAGTGCGTTGTCGATACGGGTGAGATTTCCGCGTGGGTCTGTACCCAGGGTCGCCCGATGGGTCATTTGTCCTTTCAGCAGGAGCGTATATTCCTGTTTCCACGCTTCAAATTCCACCGACATAGTGAATCCACGGTAACTGCCAATCTGCACCGGATCGGAGGTTTTGACCTCCTTGCAGGCATCCAGCAGGGCTGCACCGGCATTTTCTTTGTCGGTCAGCACATCGCCCCGGATCTCCATACCGGCAAAGCCATCTGCCGGGTGTGGGTGCGTGGCCAGTGTTTCCAAATCGGCTTCAAATCCCTGAATATACCCCTTGTTGGTTTCGATTTCCTGCGGGAAGTATTTGAGCAGCTGGTCCTCCAGACGGTACTGCTTGCTCTGGTGGTCGGCTTTCATCAGCTTCAGCTTGGCAACCTCCACATCCAAATCCATGCGTTCCTTGATACGGGGGTCTCCGGCACACAGGGCCTTGATCTCGGCAAAGGAAAGCGCCGTTTCATCCACATCGTCGCAGCTTCTCACAGGCGATTTCGAGGTCATAATCTGGCTGATGAATTTCTGTTTGTTTTCCACCGTCTGCCAGAGGTAGGCATCAAAAGTTCCCTCCGTGACATAGCGGTACACATGGACAAGAGGGTTCTGGTTGCCCTGGCGCTCGATACGGCCCTTGCGCTGGGCAAGGTCTCCCGGACGCCACGGGCAGTCCAGGTCATGCAGCGCCACAAGGCGATCCTGCACATTGGTGCCAGCGCCCATCTTGGCAGTGCTGCCTAATAGGACACGTACCTGCCCGGTGCGGACCTTGGAGAACAGTTCCTTTTTCCGTACCTCTGTGTTGGCTTCGTGGATAAAGGCGATCTGCTCGGCAGGCATCCCCTGGGCGATGAGCTTCTGGCGGATGTCCTCATAGATGGTATCCATGAAAAGCCCGTTTCCGGGTCAAGGCAAAAGGCAACGGGCTTGCCCTCCGGCGCAAGGGAAGATTTGTCATGGACGATAACGCGCACATTCGGCTCCCGCTTCACGCGCCCGATCAGCAGGACGCTCCTTGCTGCGGCGCGGAAGTCGATAGAACCTAAGCCCCGGTATGCGCTCTGCCCTCCGGCAGCTTTGTTGAGATGTCCGATAAGGATAACGGCGCACCCGGTACGCTCGGCAACATCGGCAAGGCGGCGGAACATGGGGCGCACTTCGTTTGCCCTGTTCATATCGGTCTTTTCGCCCATGTACGCCTGTATGGGGTCAAGGATAATCAACCGCGCCCCGTTCTGCGTGATTGCCTTTTCAATACGCTCGTCGGAGAGGGTAAGCTCCCGCTTGGCTTCATCAATGACAAGCACGCGGTCAAGGTCGGCTTCGGCTTCTATCAAGCGGGGCTTGACGGTATCGCCCAGCCCGTCCTCGGCGGTCTGGTAAATCACTTGGAATGGCGGCAAGGGCTTCATTCCCGGCAGCGTTCCCCCAGTGGTGCAGGCGGCGGCAAGGCGTAGGGCAAAGGTGGTCTTGCCCTCGCCGGGGTTGCCTTGCACAATGGTTACTTTCCCAAAGGGGATATACGGCTCCCATAGCCATTCAACGGTCTGCGTGTCAACCTCGCTCATGCGGATAATCTCGACGGTTTCTTCCTGCGGCGGCTCTTTCAAGCCATAAATTGCTTCCCGCAAATACTTCCCGTCTGTGATTTCTGCCCGGTGCTGCAACACCTCGTTCCAATCCTTGAAAAGAGGGATAAGGCGGTGGGCGGTCAAGCCCTCCGGCATGAGTTTCACAAGGCGGCTGCAAGCGTCGTTTCCGGCTTGGTCGCTGTCAAGGCAGAGATAAACCGTCGTGATGTTCGGGCGGTCAGAGAGGAAGCGCAAAAGGGCTTTCTCGCCCACACCGCCCAACGCCAGATAGCTTTGCTTCTGCCAGTCCTTTTTGAACAGACAGAGGAAAGATAAAAGGTCAATGGGGGCTTCAAAGACAAACAATCTTTCGCCCTCGCCGCGATAGCAGAAATTAAAGGCTTTGTCGCTGCCTTTCACATCAAGCCGGAAGCTCCCGGCTGTGCCGCGCTGGTGGGCATATCGCGGTATGCCGTTTTCATCTCTGCCGACAAATACGGCGTTGTGGTGGGCGGCTTCTTCGTAAATATCCCCGGTGGAAAAGAAAAAGCCCGTCACATCTTCATCAATGCGGCGGGCGGCTGTGAGGTAGTTCCTCGCTGTTCGGTTGTCGGGGCTGCGGGGCGGTAGCCGGAAGTCGGAGAGGGGCGCGGAGCTTGGTCTATCCGGCGGCGGTGCGGCTCCCTTTTCTCCTGTGAGAAGTTCCACGGCTTCGGTAAAGCTCTTGCCGAAAAATTCCATGACAAAATCAACGGGGCCGCCGCCCTTGCTCTGGCTGTGGCGATACCACTTGTTGCCCCGGACGGTCAAGCTGTCGTGCCGTTTCCATCGGTATTCCTGTCCGGCTCGTTCCAGCGGTTCCCCCTGCGATTGCAGGAACAAAACAAGGTCGGCTTGGTTCGCCCGGTCTATCTGTTCTTGGGTGTAGTACATGACTGATACCTCGCTTTCTATGATTGAATTGTTCATAGTTTCCGAGTAAAATAAATATAAAGGATTTGTGGAGGGCGGTTGCATGAAGAAAGTATTGTGTGCGATATGGGTCATCGCAGTTATTGTGTTTTTCGTTGATTGGGGAATTGTGGGGCTATCACTGTTAGATGGCAATTACGAAATCAAAGCAGGAATTTATGTTGGGCTTGTTTGTTTTATTATCATATTAGCCGGTTCAATTTACAGACTGTTTAATAACAGATGTCCTCATTGTGGAAAAGCAATACTAACAAACGGAAAATATTGCCCCCATTGCGGGGAAGAAATCAAAAAATGACTTTAAGCAGACAATAAGCTGGACGGACAAGCCGGACAGCTTGCCCGTCCTTTTCTTTATCGCTCCTGTTCCTGCCGCTTGGTGCGGTTCTGTGTCTGCTCCGGCTGGTCGGCACGGAGTGCAATATCCACGCATTTGCGGATTTTTTGAAGCTCGGCAACCTCGGCGCGGGTATCTTTCAGTTTGGTATAATCGCTGTCCCTCTGTGTTTTGATGGCGGTATATTCTTTCTCCCACGCGGAGATCGGCAGGGTTTTCACGCCCTCCGGCAAATGGGCATGGAGATAGCGGTTTGCCGCGTCCCATAGGGTAAGCTCGGCGCGGCGGGCTTCCGCAAACTTCTCCTGTTTTCCTTTCCAGCGGATTTGTCGGTACTCGTCCTGTATGGGCTTGTAGGTTTGATAATTTCTGCCGTACTCAATAAGCTTTTGCAGTTCTTTCATGCGCTGCTCGGCGGTTTTCATTCCCTCCCGGATTGAATAGGCTTTATCGCTGACAGAGGAAAGAGAAGCGTCCAGCTCGTCAAGATTAGAGATGCCATGCTCGGAGAGATAGTTGACCGCTGCCGCTATGGTTTTCAATTCATCGGTTGCGTGTTGGTGCTGCCAACTCTGCGAATACTTCTGGCTCTTTTCTCTCTGAACGCTCAAATACTTCATCAGCAGATTTGCAAGGTTGGGAGATTGCGGCGGCTGTTCTGGAGCGGTTTCCCGCGCTTTGAACAGGTCGGCAATCCATTCCTTGAGCTTGCCAATCTGCGCCCAGATTTCCCGGATAAGGCGGTTTGCCTTTTGGATACTGCGGTTCAGTTCGCCTTTCTCGGTGGCGATACCTTTCTTCTCCATCTGGCAAGCCGCCACGCCCATGTGGACGGTGGGCAGCTCGTCAATTCCTCTCTCGGCGTTGCTGCGGTGGTCGATACGCTCCGGGCTTCCGTTTCTCTCCAAAAAGTCGTTGGTATAGTCAGCCCATGCCTTGCGCCACAAGAGGGTGTTGTCCTTGTCGTTCCAGCCTGTAAGGTCAATTTTGTGCGTCTTGTATCTGCCGCTTGGCAAGCGGATACGCTCGCCGTTTTCATCAAGGTCATATTCCTTTTTGGATTTCGCTGTCCACGCGCCGCGCTCGTCAAGGGGGCGCATAGTCAGCATGATATGACAATGGGGGTTGCCGCTGTCGGTGTCATGGATAGCAAAATCCACACACATTCCTCTGGAAACAAATTGAGAGGAACAGTATTCCCGGACAAGCCGGATCTGTTCCTCTCTGGATAATTCTATGGGGAGTGCCGCGTCAATCTCTCTGGCAAGCTGGGCGTTCCCGGCTTTCTCGTAAAGCTCCACGCTGTTCCACAAGGTTGAACGGTCAGAGAATGAGGGTGGCGCATGGGGCGGCAGTAGGATTTCCGTATGGACAACGCCGCGCTTGCGGGTGTAGTCATGGGTCATTCCGTCCCACTCGTTTGTGATTTTCTCGCCGCTTCGATAGGCGGCTGCGGCAACGGCTGACTTGCCTTTTCCTCGGCTCACAATGCCGATGTTACAATGGTAAATGGCTATGGGTATCACCTCCCGGATAGGATAACAAAACCCGCAAAAATGGTACAGACGCCAACGGCGGGTGTACTGTTTTTGTGGGTGTGCAGGGATAGCCGCGAAGCGGCGCAAGGGGTGCAGCCCCTTGTTGCGGCAAAGCCGCCATATCGTAGCGCGGGGAAATCTCCCTGTGCGGAGATAAAGCCCTCGGCAGAGCGCACACGCCCGTTAGGGTGTATAAGTGCGCCCTTATTTCCTAAGGGATTTTCAGCTTGTCGCTCCCTCGGCTCGTTTTTTCAGATATTCCCGCGCTGGTTCACTCGTCAAGGCAAGCCGGAGAAGTGCTGTGGCTTCCTCGTCGGTCATGTTCTTTGCTTCCGGCACAATGCTTTCAAAGACTGCGCCCCGGACAATAAGGCGGTGGCTGCGCGTTCTGCGTTCCTCTTTGGATAGCTTCTGACGCAACATCTTTTCTCGGTTCTCAAACTGCCGAATTTTCTTCTTTCCGTCCTCAATCTCGGCTTGCAGTTCTTCGCGGGTTTTCTCTCTTGGCTTTGTCATGGTTGGTCGCTCCTTTCTAATCATAGGCAAACGAAAAGAGCAGCCGTTTTCTTGTGTGAAAATAGCTGCTCTCAGTTGGTGTATTCTGTTATTGAGTAGGCGTTATCTGCCCGATAAACTGGAAGTTGATGTTTACTTGTTAGTGAATCTGCCCAACTCTGCAAACAAAGCAGCAGCAAATATACATTCAACCAAGATAAGCGTGAGTGCAATAAAAAGTGCAGAAAAAATACACCCTATAACAAGTGATAAAACAGGGATGATAATTGCGAATATCCGATAGCTTATCGACTTATATAACCACGAATATGGCAATAAATGTGCACCAAATACCATTGCATAGACCATTACCATTTTATCGGGTACAGCATTAAATACCCACATTACAATCAATAAATACAAAAACTGATTACAGGTAAATAGAAATCCTACATTACCGAGCGGATTGCTTTTATCAAAGATATCAACCTTTAATATTTTACCAATCGCCCAAGAAATCGGTAATAACGGGCATGAGCAACAAAGCACAAGCAAATTCTCTGTATTTTGTGGCAAGTCCAACAATATTACAATTAGTATCAATAACCATATAATTATAGAGGCACATATAAACGGCAATCCTTTTTTCTGCTTAATTGCTATATTACTTCTTAATTCATCCAAGCACATCTTCTTTCCTCCAAACACCGATTTGTCGCTCCGTTGCTTGGCTAAAGTATAGCACAAAACTGTGAACAAATCTACCTCATTTCAACCTGTCAGCGGCATTATTTTCTCTGGCATACCTTCGCGCTGCTTCCCGCCGTTTCTCGCTGTATGGGGCGGTCAGACGGAAGGAGAAACGCCCCTTGCGGATCACAAACTCCATGCAGCCCGTGTCCGGGTCTGCGTCGGTCTGGCAGCACTGGTCGGGGTGCTGTCCGGCGTAGGCGGCAAGCCGCTTCTTTAAGTCGGTGTTGTGGGTGCGGATATGGATTAGCGGGTCTTTCTCATCAAACCAAATATCGGTGGTCTTTTCCTGCTTCGTAAGCCCTGTTCTCATAAACTCTCCTTTCTGCGCCCCTGTTACGCAATAGGGGCATTTTTCGGGTGTTTTTCCCGGCTCTTGACTTGGGGAAAATGAGGATTTTCAAATAGAAACCGCCCGGACGGGGAGTGTATCGTCGGGGCGGCTGTTATCGCAAGATTTCTGTTTTTTCCGGCTCTTGACCGTCAGACGCGGATAAACGCGAACTGTCGGCAAGCACCAGTTTGAGCAGCTTGTCGCGGAATGTTTCTGTGCTGCTGTGATTGAAAAACAACTCCGCAACAATGGTCTGCCCGTTCCTCTGGGTCGTGATGATACTGTCGGGGGTCTGTTCTGCCATAGGCGGCTCCTTTCTTTGGGCGCAAAAGAGGGATTTCCCGTAGTTCGGAAAATCCCTCTTGGTTGACGGTTATTCTGTTTTACTGTGCGGGCTGTGCGGCGGCTGCCTGCGCCTTTCGCCTTGCCCGGTATTCCCGCGCTTTCATGCGGTCATACTCCCGTTGCTTTTCAAGATTTCTCGCCCGGTATTCCCTTGAATAGTTGCGGTGGTAGGCGCGGCTCTTTTCCTTTTTGGCTTCTTCGATTTCCTCCCGCATTTGCCGGATTTCCTGCTCGGTCGGCTCTGCAAGCTGTGTTACTTCGTTCTCGAACCTGCCGATATAGTTGAAATATATGCTGATGTGCTGGATTGCGTATCTCGCCCTTTTCTGGTCGCGCTCATGCACTTCAATCCGGCTGATAAACTCGTTGAGAATGGCGGGGGTGAGGTCGGTAAAGGCGGCATGGCGTTCCGTCAGCTTCAAAAACTTCTGCGCCCGTCCTCCCGCGTTCTCATAAGCGGATAGCTGCTCTTGGAGCGTGGCAAGCTCCGCTTTCAGCGCGTAGTATTCTTCTGAATACTTCTGCGACATCTGCTCATAGCGGTCTTGCGGGATCGTGCCGAGGGCGTTGTCCTCATAGAGCTTATTCAGCACCTTGTCAATCTGTTCAAGGCGCGTCGTGATTTGCGGGATACGCTTCTGCTGCTTTTTGGTCTGGTCGGTCTGCTGCATGGCAAGGTTCTTTTTCACTAATGCTTCAAACTCCGCCCGATTGCTGATAGAATAGTCCTCGATTTTCTTCAGCACTTCCGCGATGGTCTGCATGAGCAAGTCCGCGTCCATGATGTGCGGTGAATGGCATTTGGGGTTCTTGGCTTTTCCCTTGTGGTACTCGCTGCAAAAAGCAACGTGCCGCTTGCCGCCGTTCCGGTAATCTATACGAATGTGCATTTTTGCGCCGCAGTCCTTACAGAAAAGTAAGCCTGATAAAGGGTGGATTTCCCCGTCCCCGTTGGGGCGTCTGACGGGTGCGTTTTCCAAAATCCGCTGTACGGTTTCAAAATCGCTGCGGCTGATAATCGGCTCATGCACATTTTCTGTGATGTGCCACTGGCTCCGGTCTACATAGTGGTTATGTTTATCCCGGAAATGCTTTGTAGTCTTGAAGTTGACCACATCGCCGCAATACTCCTGCCGTGTGAGGATATGGGAATACTGTCCCTTGAGCGTGTCCAGATACTGCCGCAGGATAGTCTCTCGGCTCATGGCGTTCACCAGAGAAACCTCCATGCCGGAGAGCTGAATGTCCGCAGGCATCAGGTCAACACCCTCCGGGTGGTGCAGGATGCCCTCGCCGGGTTTGAGTGGTTCATCCATCAGAATACGGCCCATCGCGTCGGACAGGGTAAAGGGCAGCTTGTCCGGCTGAGGGTGGCCCAGGCTGATGGTCAGGTTGCCTTGCGGGTCCCCGTCGATCAGCAGCACTTTCTTTCCGGTCTGCGCCAGCCCGATCCCCAGGTTGGCACAAGTTGTTGTCTTGCCAACGCCGCCTTTCTGGTTGGCGATGGCGATAATTTGCGTGTTCACTTTGCAATCACCTCGTTTCTGGAATAAAAAAGGGAGAATGTGACGTAAATCAACATTCTCCCTGAGAAACGATATGCGATTGTATTGCTGCTTGTCTTATTTGTGTTCAGCTTTCAGGGAGCCATCCCGCCGCAAACCCGCATGAATACTGGATTTCTGCTTGTTTGCCTTTCCCTTTCCCGAATAACCTCTGTTCAACGAGTATTACGCCAGAGACACCAGCCGTAAAATCCGTTCCACTTTCCAGTCAAAAGGCAAGTCCGGCAAGCACCTCACAGGCACGGTCATTTACGGCTATCTTTGGAACGAAGCAAGAGACCAATGGTTGGTTGACCCCGAAGCCGCAGAGGTGGTCAAGCGCATCTTTGCCATGACGATTGAGGGCTACGGTCCGTATCAGATCGCCAGCAAGCTGAAAGAAGAAAAAATCCTCATTCCGTCCGCTTACCTTGCCCGGCACGGCGAGGGCGTGAACAAAAACAAGACTTTCAAAGATGTGTACGGCTGGGGTTCTTCCACCATCTGCAACATTCTTGAAAAGCGTGAGTATCTGGGACACACCATCAATTTCAAGACCCGAAAGCATTTCAAGGACAAGAAAAGCCATTATGTCCCGGAGGACGAATGGACGATTTTCGAAAATACCCATGAGCCTATCATTGACCAACAGACCTTTGACCTTGTGCAGAAAATCCGTGGGAATGTCAGACGCTACCCGGACGGCTGGGGCGAAGCAGCTCCCCTCACAGGCTTGCTCTATTGCGCCGATTGCGGCGGCAAGATGTATGTCCACCGCACCAACAACGGCAAGCGCATTTCTCAATACACCTGCTCACAGTACACCAAAGTTCCTTGTGGGACACTCTGCAAGACCCAGCACCGTATCAATGAAGATGTGGTACTGTCCCTTGTCTCTGAAATGCTCAAAGCCATTGCCGAGTATGCAAAGCATGACCGAGCCGAGTTTGTCCGTGTGGTGCAGGAAGCGCAGTCCAGCCAGCAGACCACAGAGGTCAAGAAACAGCGGACACGCCTTGCCGCCGCAAAGCAGAGAGTTTCCGAGCTGGAAGTCCTGCTCTGCAAAATCTATGAGGACAACATTTTAGGCAAGCTGTCCGACAGCAGATACGCCACTCTGGACGCTCAATACGAAAAGGAACAGTCCGAGCTTACCGCTGAAATCTCTGCTCTGGAAAAGGCTGTCAAGAGCTATGAAAAGCACGAAAAGGACGCTGACCGTTTTATCACTCTGATCGACAAATATGAGAACTTCGACAAGCTGACCATTGCCATGCTCAACGAGTTTATCGAGAAAATCCTTGTGCATGAGCGTGACCGCAAAGGCAGTATACAGACCACACAGGAGGTCGAGATTTACTTCAATTTTGTCGGGCGATTTGTTCCCCCGGCGTTTGGAGAAGTGGAGCTGACCCCGGAGGAATTAGAGGAAATCCGCAAACGTGAGGAACGCAAGGACAGGCTTCATCAGAACTACTTGAAGCGGAAAGCCAGCGGAGCGCAGAAGCGATACGAGGACAAAATCAAGAAGCGGAAAAAGGCAGAAATCGAAGCCAAGAAAGCCGCCATTCGTGCAGAGGACATTGCAAAGGGCGTGTTCGTCCCTGTCAGCAGTTTACCGCAGAGAGAGCCGATGAAAGGAGTACAAACAGCATGAATATCACTTACACACAGAACGGAGATTATCTTATCCCGAACATCGTTATCCGCAAGACCAAGCCCCTCGGACACTACGGCAGACTTCGCAAGGCGTATCTGGAAATACACCGCTCGATACTGTTCAATGAGCTAGTGCTATCCGACAAGCTCTTTGAGCATTGCGCCGAGATTGACGAAGCGGCACGAAACCGCATAGAGCTGATCGTGCGGTCACTGGCAGAGCAAAACGGCGTGACCGAGCATCTAAAAGCCGAAAACCAAATGGAATGGGTGCGGCAGATGAACGCTTGCAAGGCACAGGCAGAGGAAGTTGTGAAAGCGGAATTGATTTATGATTGAGTGAGGAAGTCCGGGCAGAAAACTGTTCGGACTTTGTTCATACAGTCCAAAGTTGCGGTAGAATTGTTCACAAGTTTTATGGTATAATTTGAATACGAAAATTAAGCAACAAATCGGGATTGACCGAGCTCTTTGAGTGAGGGATACTTCTTATCCGAAGGGTACGAAGGTGTAATTGAGAATGATTAGAACAATCAGAATTGTTTTAATATGTCTTAGATGCAGAAGGTGAACAAAAAATTGCTTATACTGTGAGAAGTTCGCAGCATGTGGCATGGCAGAGTAAAATTTTTAGCTATGAATTTACATATTAAGGTGTTCACTAAGGAGGATGTAGAAGATGATGTATAATAATTTTTCTATAGTTGATTATCAGAAATCTGAGGATGAAAATAAAGCTATTCAAAAACTGGCAGAACATAGAGACATTAAGCTGATGGTTAAAGAGATTGGCGAGAAATATGGAATAGATATTCAATCTACAGAAGGAAATTCACATTTGGGTGATTTTAGCTATCCCAAGGAAGATGAACAAAAGTTAATTGCTATTCTGGATAGGTATTTAAAAGATTAGCGCAGATAATAAATATTGGCAGATGATTGGAGGGAGCCGAGAATGGCTGAAAAAGGTTATGGAGAAATTAAAGCAAGAGCAAAAATTTTTCCAAGTGATATTGATAAATTCAGCGAGCAAGGGGTTGGCATAGCTTTAGTCCAAGCTAAAGCTTCTCCAAAAACGAAGCAAAGGGCTGAAGCAAAAGGGATAAAACTTTACGATGACCTTTCACCTGAAAAAGTTAAAGAAGTTCGTGAAAAAGTGAAAAAAGGGAAAACTGGAGGTAACAACAATGCTTGATATTACATTTTTCAAAAAACGAAATAATGATAATTTTGTTCCTTGTACAATAGAATTGTGTGATGAAGATTACAAAAAACTAATTGTTTCAAATTTCGCAAAAAGATTTCACTCTGAAAAACAATGCTTAATAGTGGAAGAAGAAGAATACTCTATCGATGCTGTGTATTGTGATGCTCTTGTTTTGGAGGAAGCTAAAGAAATTTGTAATAGATTACTGTTTGAAGAACTTGAGAAAGTACAAAATTACTGTAGTAAAATTGAAGGAGAAACTATAAACAAAAGCAAGTTGAATTTTATGTTTGTTCTTAGAGACGTGCTAAGTAGTCTCGGCGAATGTCAGTATTTTTCATACGTTTGAAATAAAGGTGTTTTGTATAAACGTACAATCGGAATTTGACGGGGAGGTCTCATGAGGACAGAATATAAACACAATCCGCCCATTCCATATAGTCTGCATGATATGCGGGTCAAAAAGATTATAATTCAAGATAAGACAATAGCACTTGAATTTGAGGACGGATATGTAAAACTTACAGAACCTTTTGAACAGGTCGAGGGAAACATCACAATCGAAGGTGTGGATTTTGATTGTACCTGCGTTATGTTGCAGAGCAAATGGGGAAACTATGGAAAATTCAACGGTGAGAAATTAGAACTGGAACACTTTATAAAGAGATACAAAAACTATAGCTTTGAAATTGTAGATGAATTATATGGGTATAATCAAGTATTGTATTCTGGTTATTTATCTATCTTAGAAACAGAAGATTTAGTTCAAATGGACATTTCAATTTACTTTACGGGCAAAATTATTTACGATACAAAAGAGTAACAAATTCCAGTTTGTCGCACTGATAAAAACCCTTTAGGAACTAAAGGGCGCACTTCTATACTCTCCTGTCGAGAGTATCGTGCGTCCTGCGGAGCTTCATTCCCGGTCAGCAGAAGAAAACTGCTCGACCGAGAATGTTTCGTCACTTCGTTCCGTCAAGGTGGCTACACCCCCTTGCGCCGCTTATGCGGCTATCCCCTGTGGACTTGCCGTCCGTAAACGGTTTTGACAAACCGTTCGCCGCCAGCAAGTTGTAAATAAAGTATGATGGAGGTACTCAATTTGAAAAGAGTTGCAAAAATAGTTTTGATAGGAGTCTGCTTCGGCTTGATTTTGTTATTCCTTAAAATTAGTTTTAGGATTGATGATGCAGCTTTTATGCATGGTTATTGGATTGCGGCGGTTGCCATTGTATTAGGTGCTGTGTTAATCAATGTATGTTACAATCTAATTTATTTTAACAAAGTCAAGAAAATTGCAAAGCTGTTGAGTGAAGAAAAGCCACAGGAATACATTGACGGTATAGAAAATTTGCTAAAAACCGCAAAAGGGAAAACATTAAGAAATATCTTAGAATTAAATTTGGCTGCTGGATACATTGAGACAAAACAATTTGATATAGCAATTCCTATGCTGGAAAAATTGTCCCATGAGCGGCTGAGCGGTTCTTCTGTTAATGTAGTTCATAAAATCAACCTTTGCTTGAGCTATTTTGAAACTGCACAGTATGAAAAAGCAATTACAGTATACAACGAAAACCAAGGACTTTTTCAACAATATAGACATCACAAAATCTACGGCGGAAACATAGCCATACTTGATATAATAGCAGCAATTATAAATGAGCAATATAATCAGGCAGAAGAATTGCTGGATACGGCAAAGAAAATGTATGATGATCCTCGATTAAAAAAATCGTTTCGAGAAATTCTTGATATATTAAATAAAGCAAAGGCGGAAAATCACTAACATCATAACTCAATACAGAAAATCAGACCGTTGACTGGTCGCACTATGCGAAAAGTTGACGGTCTTTTTTGTCCCCAATATCAAAAAAAGGAGGTCAATCACAATGACAAAACCGAAAACCCTTGAACAGCTTCGAGCCGAAAAGGAGGTCAGGTAGAATAAGTTTCGCAAAAACAAAAAAGACATGGTTTGCAGATCTTTGGTAGAATGAAGTCGCGACACACCATTCGAAAGGAGACAGCAAACCATGTCCGAG
>NZ_JBQKJR010000064.1:0-16463 GCF_052117165.1 Agathobaculum sp. LCP25S3_E8 | reverse complement strand
TGAACAGGCTCTGGATGTCCTCCATGCTGCCTATGTTCGCCATCTGCAGCAGTTCTCTGATTTTTTCCCGACGTGCGTTTTCTTCTGGGGTACGATTCTTTCTAGCCATTATAAAAATCCTCCAATGTGGTGCTCCTATTCTACACCACATCGGAGGTTTACACAAAGTTTGGGATGGCCTCTCACATTGATCTCGTTTCCACTTGTGAGTCTTAATGTACCAACACCCGTTTGGATAATCCGATGTTCCACTTCTTCTCTCGTAATGCCATTGAGAATGCTGGAATCAAATTGCTGACCCGGCTGCCAATCGGGATTTGCTTCTTTTACGATGCTATAAAACGCTCGATTATAGCACCGCTCATATTGCTCCAAAGTCCATGTTCCCGTGAGCCGATCGGATTTCTTTACACTTAACTGGTAACGGGTAAAAACAGCAGTTCGGTCTGTATCGCCGCTGCCCATGCCACGATCCCGGATATATTCTCGAAGAGCCGTGTCAAACATGTCCTGCCGTGCAGCCTCCGGTATTTCGATGATCTGCTGCCATGCGGACGGATCCTTTCCTGTCACATCCATACCTGCCACTCCATAGCAGTTCAAGGGATCTCCGTCCTCATCCAGCCGTCCCATGATATTTCGGATGGCAAGCTCATCATCGCCCTCATAAAGCTTCGCCATCTCATCTACAACGGAGGTATCCTTACCAAGCATTCTGAGCAATGCACGAAGTTCTTCCAACTTAGCTTTATACTTTTCCTGTGTCTCGGATTTTGTTGCTTTTCCTTGATCGATCATTGCTTTTGCAGCCTGATATCGTTTGCTTCCGGGATCAATCACACCGGTATAAGGCGTAAAGGGAACGGATGTTATCGGCATAAAAACTCACCTCCATTACTGCTCTTGCTAGCATAATCGACAAATATAAGAAAGAGTTAATGAGAATTTATATAAAAATGCATTTGCGAAAACAGCAGCAAAGAACAGATGGCTGATAGTACAGGGATTCGAATCTTCCTAAATCATACGTTTTACCGATATAGATAATTAAAGGCACAATGGTATGAGATACAGAAAAAGCCTAAAACCGCTAGCATAAAAAGGGTTTGAGGCATAAAAATAACCTCTACCTGAAATCAAACAAACGTCAGCCGTTTGTTTGATTTCAGGTAGAGGTGTTTAGATGGCGCAGCGGGTGGGATTCGAACCCACGTGCCGTTGCCGGCAAACTGATTTCGAGTCATTTGGAGTGCGGTTCCGGTAAGATTCGGTGAGTAACTTTAGTCCCCCTCGGAATCGCAAGCCACTTGCACTCGCCGCCAAAAACGCTCCCTACACAAAGCGTAGAAAAAGCGTAGAAATCACCTCGAGCGATACAATCAGAATAGCCCAAAAGTCCCGAAATATCAAGGGTTTTCCGGCTCGGAAGTCGAAATGACCTACTCGATTTCGAATCGTATGTACAAGGTGTTTTTAAGGGATTATGGGTATCCCTGGGAACCTGAAAAGCCCGATTCCGCAAGGGTTTTCCGGAATCTGCAGAGAGGTGAAAAAATGCTCAAAATCGCAAACTTTCCGCAAAGTGTAGAAAAAGCGTAGAAGTAAGGAAGGCGAATATGCCTTTAAGTAACTTTAGTTTCCGACTCCTCAAAGGGAGAAAATGTAGAAGGTTGCCTGCCATTGACACAGCTTATCAACCTTACATCCCAAGCGGAGGACTACACGATGGAAACAGATTACTCCTATCTCTATGAGAGTTACCCCGAGATAATCAGCGCCGACCAGTTATACCGTATCTGTCACATTAGCAAACGCAAAGCAAAATGGCTTCTCGACAGCGGTCGAATCCCTTGCCAAGACAGTGGAAAGAAAACACGGCGCTATAAAATCCGAACCGATGATGTAGTCAGCTACCTCCGGATGCTGGAAACAGCACCGGAAACGGTTGATGCTCCGGTCGGACTCTTTAATAGCAAAAGCAAGCGCATCAATCCCATCGCCCAAATCGACATCAATGACTTTCAGCACTTTCTCTACAGAATATGGGCAATGGAGCCGGATGCGCTGACACCAAAGGATATCCGGCCACTGATTGGATACAGTCCAAGCACAATTGGTCAGTGGATGGCTTGCCAGAAACTGCAGAATACAACGCTGCCAGACCGGACGCAGATCATAGCAAAAAAGTGGCTTGTGGAGTTCATTTCGGAATATACCATCCGGAATCCCAACAGGCTGTCCAATACCAATCGACAGATTGCAAGAAGGTACTTGGAAAAACAGTAAATCAGACGCCAATTTGACGGCCATACCAGGCCATCAGATTGGTGCTTTTTCATTTTCGAAACAGGCAAAAAGGAGGATAAATAAATGAGTATTAGCACAGAGGAAAAGGAAAGGTATTTCCAGGAAACCGCCATCGCTCTTCGGCGTGAAGGCTTCAGAATCAAACCGAGCGTCGGTGGAAGACTTGGAGTCTGGCTGGATGACCACCCCATCTGTGAGGTGGACCAGATCGGTGGTATCACCTACCGCAGCGATAATATCCCCACCCCAGAGTATGTTGCCGCAAAGGACAAAGCCTACAAGATCGTCTGCACCACCGCCGAGTATATGCGGCAGATGGAGCAGGCACCTCCTTTGAAGGCCAGTGGTTTGGAGGACAGCTACAAGGTGCTGGCAGACTTCAACGGCACCGTGCTTGCCGGAACCCACAGCAAGTACGGCGTCCAGTTCGTTACCTGGGACTGGGACTATGACCGCAAGGGCGTATGTTTCGGTCACTATTTCAACGGAAATTATGATAGTGCCAAGCAGGACTTTGCCACCCGTTCCAGGCTCATTTCTGAACAGCGGATTTTTAAGGATGAGCAGCTCATTGAAATCTACCGATGCTGTGCCGACACGCTGGACGCAGGTTTCGACCTGACCTACGAACAGGAAAAATGCATCAAGAGTGTCCAGGAGCAGATTGAGAACGGAATGCCCGATATCATGGACCGCATCAGAGAGCAGGATCAGCATACTGTGGAACCCTACAGCCAGGAACAGACCATATAACAACCAACGACAAGCGCCAGAGTTTTAGGAATAAGACTCCGGCGCTTTTTTTGTTTTAACCGAAAGACTAACTATTAAAAGTCAAGCTTGAATATACAGAATGCAAGAAACTGGAGACGGTTCAAAAAGGCATAGCAAAGCTGACGTCCGTTAGGACGCCTGACTGAGCTTTTATGAGAGTAAAAAAGTTACGCGACGCTGTTATAGGGCTGCCTGGACTTCTCTAAGGCATAGATTAACCGGACCAGCTTCTTGGCAGCATGAGAAAGCGCAACATTGTAGTGTTTTCCTTCTGCACGTTTCTTAGCGAGGTAGGCCCCGAAGGTTGGATCCCACAGGCAGACGTATTTGGTAGCATTGTAGAGAGCGTAGCGCAAATACCTGGAACCACGCTTTTCCATATGTGAGTATGCTCCAGATAGCGAGAGTTGCCCGGATTGGTAGGTGGACGGTGACATACCGGCATAAGCAAGAATCTTGTCTGGCGAGTCAAAACGAGAAAAGTCACCGATTTCAGCCAGGATCATAGCGCCCATACGGAAGCCGATTCCCGGGATGGTTGTAATGGGAGATTGCATTTCTTCCATTATGGCTTGGATGGCAACCTCAATGTCCTCAATCTCGGAATCCAGCTCTCGGATCAGGCGAATTGTGTGCTGTAGTTCAAGAGATTTAGCAGGCATATCAGAGCCAATGGAATACCTGGCGGTATCCCGGACTTTCACTGCCATATCCCGTCTGTAGCGCCCTTTAGACGCATCCTTCAAGAGAGCCTTTAGGTGAGTTAGATGCGCTGCAGCAATCTGTTTGGCACCAGGGAACTCGCTGAGAAGTGCGTAAACAGATACCATATGTAGAGAAGGAACCAGCTTTTCCAGTTCAGGAAACAGAATAGTCACCAAACGAGAGATTGAAGTTTTCAGTTTAGCGCGTTCCCTGACCTTGTCAAATCTGTATCTTGTGAGTGATTTTAATTCTTCGTTGTGGTATGCTGTGTCTGTGTAGGACTTGAGGTCCACATCAGACATGAGCATAGTTGCAATGGTTCGCGCATCGACTCGGTCTGTCTTCGTTTTTCGGAGGCTAAGGCTTTTTCGATAAAGGTTGGTGTGCAGCGGATTGATGACGTAGGTGGCCAGACCTTTGTCAAGCAAAAATCCGAGAATATTGTAGCTGTAATGTCCGGTAGCCTCAAGCCCTACTTTTATGTTGTCTGCTGGACGGGTACAGCGGAGAATAGTTTGCAGAAGCGTATCAAAGCCTTCTGCGTTGTTTGGGATGGTGAATACATCTGCCAGGACTCCGCCCTCCGAACTGAGGATAAAGCAATCATGCTTGTCCTTTGCAACGTCAATACCCACACAGATCATAACGATACCCCCGATATGTTTATTTGATGCTGGATCCACAGGACACTTTACTCTTGTAACCTTGTTCAACATAAACCGTCTGGCGGTATCTAACTGATTAACAATACCGTAAAGGACTGTGGTTGGAGCCTTTCTGGAACCGTCTGGCGGTAGGAGGCATGAACCAATCCACAGCATCCTTTACAGTGTAGCACAGCCCTTGGAGAGGGGCTCTAAAAACTACTACTCTATAATACAAGGAGTCTATCAACCATGACACGCTACTTTATGCGGGATACCCCTCTGTGCCAGATGGAACAGCAGATGATGACCCCACCCCACTTCAGGCCCAGAGGCCACGGCCTGTACCATCCCGGTTTCAGATATAAACCCAAGGATGTGGAATGCCCATACTGCACGGAATATGACCGTAAGCACCCCTGCCCTCTGAACCAATGCATCTGCCTGGAAGAACGGATCGAAGCAGGAGCCCTTGACCTGACCGAGTTTGTGCGGGACTGCTTCTGCTCTGAGATGGGGCCACAGCTCCAGCACCGCCTGCAGGAGCATTTCAGTCAACACTCCGTCAGCTTCTTCCTGGGCGATACCCATTGGAAACGCTGGAAGCACTGGCGCGACCGCTATTACCGAATGTCCGACCGCAACAAGGCGGCATTGTTCCTGCTCACCTCCTATGAGGACATCTGGCGCAGAGTCATCTGGTTGTTTGACAGCAGCGGATTTGACTTCCAGTCAGTCCGGCTCTCCGGCATCCAGCCGGAGCTGTACAGCGTCTATCAGGCGGCAAAGGCTATCTCCATTGGCAGCCGCAACATTACCACAGCCGATCTCGCATCCCCGGAACTGGTCACAGATGAGGCGTTCCAACTGATCATTTGCGCTCTGCTTCTGGCCAAGTACGGTGATGCGATTTTGAGTTTTGAAAGAAAGACAGGTGATATCAAACAATGATGGAAGCAGTATTGAGCAACGCCGATCACCCGGAATATGGTGTTGTGACCATTCCATTCCCTCTGGCACAGGATCAATATGATGACTGTATCGAACTGCTGGAGAAGCTGGGGATCGGTAATGCCACCAAGCGGGATTGCAAGGTCATGGAGATCAGCAGCGCATTTCCCGTCTTAAAGCGCGTGGAAATGCTCAAAGTCAACATTGATGAGTTGGACTATCTGGCCAAACGGCTGGACAGCTTTGATGTTGGCGAGGCGGCACAGTTTCAGGCAATGGCACACAAGCTGGAATTGTTTGAGCTGAAAGACCTCATCAACCTCACATTTTGCTGCCAGCAGGCCACCGTCATCACGGACTTCTCTGATTTGGAAGCCATTGGCCGTGACCACTACATGAACCTCCATGGTGGCTGTGCCAGTACGCAGGAACTGGAGGATCTGGACGGCGCTGAAACCGCCCGTTTGCTTATCGACAGCTGTGCCGGAGAGGTCACGCCTTATGGGGTGGTCTACAACAACGGCATGAAACTGGAGCAGCTCTATGATGGAAAGCACCTGCCCTGTTATCACTACGATGCAGATTTGCTGACTGTCGCCCTGACCTCCCGGCTGGAACCGGAGGACACCCCAAAGGTCACATGGCTGTACCTCCCTGCGTCCCATGAGCAGATCGACCATGCATGGCTTCGCTCCGGTATTGCGGACCCTGGAGATATGTGTTTTCGCTTCAGTGAAAGTACCTTCCCCACGGAGATCGATGCGGCTCTGGATTTTCAGCAGGAAAGCATTTATGAGCTGAACGATCTCGCATTGGCGGTAAGCAGGTTCTCTGAGAAGGAACAGAAAAAGCTGGGCGCTGTGGTGGAAATGGCCGAGCCGGAGTCCGCCAGCCAGATTCGTCATCTGGCGGAAAACCTGGATCAGTTCGAATTCGCTCCCGGCGCACACACTCCCGCAGAGTATGGCAGGTACATGATCCAGGAATCCGGCCACTTCGAGTATGACGAGAATCTGGAAGGATTCTACGACTATGAGAAGTACGGTATTCAGCGCATGGAGCAGGAATCCGGTATGTTCACCGACAGAGGTTATGTCTCTTACCACGGCACGATGAGTCTGGAGGAACTGATGATGGAAGATCCTGCCGAAGCCTATCAGGAGGAACAGGGCTTTCAGATGGGAGGCATGGCATGATACGGCTGAAACTCTCCAACAAAAGCGCAAATGAGGGTGTTGTCCTTGATTTGCCTGCTACTCCCGCCGAAGTGAGCGAAGCGTTCTCCTGGTTTGAGCGGATTGGTGTTGATCCTTCTGCTGTACGGATCGCTGGTGTGAACAGTCCCGTTCCTACCCTTGGACAGTATATCCTCCGTGCTGATATCCACGATCCTGAACAGATGAAAAAGCTGAATGAACTGGCTGAGGCCATCGAGCGGATGGATAACCGGGAGTGGGATATCTTCGCCGGTGCGCTGGATGCGGAAAGCATCAACGGTCTGGACGATGTTCTGAAAATCTCCAAGCGGCTGGGCGACTATATCATCCTGCCCAATGTCAAGACCGACACTGAACTGGGGCGCATTCTGGTGGATACCGGATACAAGAACTTTCCCGAAAATGTTCAGCCCTATCTGGACTACCGTGCCATCGGCGCAGAATATTACGCCGAAAACGGCGGCGCATACGGTCCCGGAGGATATGTCCGGCGAAAAAGCTCCTTGGAGCAGGGACAGGAACGGAGAAATGCCTTGATCACGCTCCATCTGGCTACCAAGCAGGCAGAATGCCGTCTTGTGCTTCCCGCGGAGGAAGAAGAACTGAACCAGGCCAAGGAGCGGCTGGGAATAGAGCATTTCACCCAGGCCACCATCACGAGGGTGGAATTCGGGAAGCCCTATATGGATGATTTGATCCCCAAGGACTGCATCTGTGTTGAGGATGCCAATGAGCTGGCGTTGGGCATTGAGGAGTTCTGGCAAAGGGACGGCGAGATGCTGAAGTTCCTGGCAGTCCTCTCCGTGGAACAGCCGGAAACCATATCGGATGCCCTCCGCTTTGCCATCAATCTGGATGACTACGAGCGTATCACCGAGGGTACCTACGAATACGGTCAATCCGTTCTGCGCCGGATCGGCGCCGATGATGAACTGATTGACACCATCGACGGGTATATGGACTTCGAGAAGTTCGGAGAAGATTCCATGGTGGAAGATGGCGTCCGGCAAACGGAATTCGGCCTTATCCGCCGGTGTAGCCACCCTTTTCCTGAAGAAACCCAAGCTATGCAGATGGGAGGAATGTGAATGAAGAAGAAAGTCATCATCACTCTGGCATCTTTGGCAGCGGCTGGCGCTGCTGTCGCAGGCTATCTCCACTTCTCCAGAAACGGAGCTTTTGGTCATAGCTATTTCCACTGAGCTGTGGTATGTTGTGTAGCCATACCATAAAAAAGAGGTGATAACCAATGCAGAAAAGCAAAACCGTACCCAATAACGTCAAGTTCGAGATCAGGCCCGCTTCTTCTGAGGAAGCGGGCCTTTTCTATGCGTTGCAGCCCGAGCAGGATGAGGCGCTGGGAGCCATCGGCCATGTCCGCATGGACTTTGGCCGCAGCGGCAGTGAGTTCTGGCATAGCTGGCATCCCCGTGGTCCGGCTGAACTGAATTCTCCGGAGTTCAAGGCGGAGCTCCAAGAAGTGGTGGACGAACTGCGGAAGGGTGTCCTCAAGAACTTCGCTGCCATGACCGGCTATTGCCGCGGACACGGCGGTGAGATCAGCGGCGGCTGGGTGCAAAACTACGGCTATATCGTGGAAACGGAGAACTACCGCTACTGCCTGCGGTGCAATCCTTCGCCGGGAGATTATCAGGCGTACCTGACCTGCTTTGACAAACAGGTGCAGGAAATGAACCAGACTGAGCAGCCTGATCGGGGCATGCAGATGGGAGGTATGTAAAATGTCTATCCCCAGAGAATGGCTGGAGTTTCTTCGGGAACAGTATCCCGCAGGCTCCAGAGTCAAGCTCAGAGAGATGAAAGGCCCCTACGCGCCGGTCCCTCCCGGCACCATGGGCACGCTGGACTACATCGATGACGCCGGAACATTTCACATGAAGTGGGACAACGGAAGAACGCTGGGACTGGTCATCGGTGAGGACAGCTTCACCGTAACGCCGCCTGAACCCACCACCATGAAGCTGTATATGCCCCTGACAGCAGACGCCTTCTACTACAACGAATACGGCGATATGGAGGACGAGAGCTATCCTCTGGATGGCCGGGAACTCCTGTCCCACCAAAGCGACATACTGGCGGCGCTGGTCAAGAATCGAATGCCGGAGGAAGCAGAACGCGGCATCATGCACTGGTATGGCCAAAACGACAGCGTCGACGACAAGGTCAAGTCCGTGGTATTCACCACAGAGGAACGGGATGGTCAGCTCTGGGGCGTGGCGGAATGCCGTGTGGTCGGTACGCTCACCCCGGAAGAACTGTCTACTCTGAAGGAGTATATCACCGGCCAGGCGTCGGATGGCTGGGGCGAGGGCTTTGAGCAGCGAGAGATCGACATCGGTGACGGCGACCTGTATGTCCACCTGTGGAACTGGGATAACAATTGGGACATCAAAACCGAGGAGGAATGCTTTGGCCCCAAGGTTGCGGAAGGACTGCCGGAGATGTGTTTCTCCACGCTGCTGACCACAGGTGATCTCATCTGCATCAAGCGGGGGGAAACAGGCTACTATCCCTCCGACTGGGACACCGGCGACAAAGAGCAGAATGTGGAGCTGGCGGACCAGCTGAACGAGCAGCTCGGTGTCACCATGTGGCAGCGGAAAGCCATGGAGGTCGGCAGTATGTGCGGCTGGGATGTCCCCGGTGCTGACCCCGCCAAGTATCTGGAGGACTATGATCCCCACCAGATGGGAGGGATGACCCTTGGATAAGGTATTCCGGGTTGAATTGTCCGGCGGCAAGAGCAGATACTGTGAGCTTGATCTCCCCGCGACCGATTATGAACTTCTGGATGCGCTTGAACGCCTTCAGATAAAGCCGGGTGATAAGCCCGGATGGGAGTTCATCGAGCATACGAGCTTCCAATTCCTCCATGTCCAGCTAACCAATGAATGTGACCTGTATCAGCTCAACGCTCTGGCGACCCGGCTTGGTCAGCTGGATAGCCGTGACAAAATTGCCTTCGAGGGTCTTTTCAATATGGAGGTCGACAAGAAATATGGTCCGATCTCCATCTCCACCATGATCGACCTTGCCTACAGCACCGATTGCTGCCATGTGGTCGAGGGCGTAACCACTGATGCCCAGCTTGGTGAGTTCTACGCAGAGAATGACTTCATGCCGGAGCTGAATGAACTGCCCGACAGTGTATTCCAACTGCTGGACTTTGACAAGCTGGGAGAAAAGATGCGCTTCGAGGATGGCGGCATTCTGGTCAATCGGGGCTATGTTGCCCAGCACACCGACCTGAAGCAGGTCTATGACACGCTGACCCTCATACCCAAGAAGCCGGACTATGCCTTCCGACTGCACATCGGAAGATACCCTTTTGAAACCAACGACCAACCGGAGAAGCTGGTACCTCTGACGCTTCCTGCCACACCGGACGAACTGGCTGACGCACTGAATGCCTGCGGTGCCGCATCCTGGGATGAGGTGGTCTTCCAGGCAGAAGACAGCGCCGTGCCGCACATTCTGGATGAGCTGGACTGTGACGGTATTCATGAACTGAACGAATTGGCTCAGGCCATCCAGTACCGGACAAAACGGTCTGAGTTGACCAAGCTGAAAGCTGTCCTCCATGCCTCCGACTGCCACAGCATCCACGCCGCCACCTATATCGCAGAGAATCTGGACGATTATCTGTACGAACCCGACCAGCACACACCGGAGGAAGTCGCCACGGAGGAGCTTCGCTTCATTGTGGATGAGCAGTCTTTGCCCTTACTGAAGAAACATGTTGACCTCTTCTACTATGGCAGAGATATCATCGCGGAAGCTAAGGATGGAATTGCGTCCATGCGTTCCAAACTGACCAACACCATCTTCCGTGATGAGATGAATCAAATCTATGTGCGAAAGGATATTGCGTACAAAGAATTGACCGAGGCGGCGCAGGAGGCCATGCGGGAACTCATCCGTGAGATGGAACACCACATCTGTGACAACCCGGTCATCGAGGAGAATATGCAGAGACTCGTGCAGGCGCTGGAAACCACTACCGGGAAAAAGCAGTACGGTTATCTGAAAAAGCCGCTGAAGCTGTTGGTGGATAGCATCGTGGACGAGTTGGCGAAGCTGCCGGAAGTGGCCGAGTGCTATGAGGTGTGGAATCAGATCCGGGAGGAACTGAACGGGTGCTACGGCAACAGCGTACCATGGGAGCGGCTGCCGCTCTCACAGCGGAAAGAGTTCCGCAAAATCAAGAACGACATTATCCGGGAGGCCGAGAACATTCGTCTCGGCCTCCTAACTTTTGAGGACGCGAAGATGCGGGATGATCCTGAACCGGAGAAACCGCATAACGAGCATCAGTCCTACCGCGTGTACGAACAGGTGCAGCGTTACCGTGCCGCCAAAGCGGTGCTTCAGGATATCTATGCGTTGGATGAGGAACACGCGGAAGCGGTCAAGGAGCTGGAGCAGCTTTGGTCAGAGGGATATACCGTTGCGGCACATCAGTTGGGTAAGTTTTATCGGGATGACCTCTCCACCTTGCGTGATCATGCGAAAGCGGAAATGTGGTTCCGGTTATCCGCAGAGGCTGGAAATGATTTTTCAGAATACGCACTCGGGAAATTACTCCTCAACCAAGAGCATACAGAAGAAGCAATGCAATGGCTGGGCAAGGCTGCGGACCACGGCAATCAATTCGCCCGGTACCGTCTTGGCAAAATCTATCTCACCGGCGAGTCCGTACCAAAGGATGTAGAGAAAGCGCTGGGATATCTGACCGCCTCCGCAGAACAAGGAAATCAGTTTGCCCAATACACCCTGGGTAAGCTGTACCTCCTGGGCCATGATGTGAAGCAGGATCGTGAGCAGGCCAAGGAATGGCTGACACGCTCCGCCGCCCAGGGCAACGAGTACGCGAAGTTTTTCCTTGACCGCTTCGACCAGTTCCGTGATCCATCCGTGATGCTGGCAGCGACCAAGCTGCTCCACCACATGGGCCGGATATTCCGGGACAATTCCGTGCCGCCCCGTAATCCAGCAGGTATGCGCATCGACTCTAAACGCCGCAGGCGTCTGACGGAAAAACGCATGGCTATGGGCCACAAGGCTGACGATCATGAGGAGCAGGTGCAGATTCAGCAGACCATGTAAAAGGAGGAAACCATGTCAAGCTATATTCATTTCACAGAAGAACAGAAGCAGCGTGCCGCCGCAGTGGACTTGGAGGAATTCCTCCGGTGCCGTGGAGAGAAGCTGATCACCTCTGGCAGAGAGAAGCGGCTGGCCAGCGACCACAGCGTTACCGTCCGAGGCAACGAGTGGTACGATCACGCCGAGGAGCGCGGCGGTCATGCCGTCAGCTTTGTCCAGAAGTTTTATGGCCTCAGCTATCCCGATGCTGTAACCATGCTCCTGGGCGGTGAGATGGGAACGGTCTATCCCCCTGCCGGAGAACGGGTGGAAGAGCCGCCCAAGCCTTTCGTGCTGCCACCTGCCAATAAGGATATGCGCCGGGTCTATGCCTATTTGGTCAAGCACCGGGGCATTGACCGGAGCGTGATCGCACACTTCGCCAGGGAGAAGTTCCTGTACGAAGATGCTGATTACCACAATGCCGTATTTGTTGGTACAGATGAGGAGGGCGTACCCCGTCATGCACACAAACGGAGTGCCAACAGCTACGGGAAAGCATTCCGGCTGAATGTGGAGGGCAGCGATCCCCGGCACAGCTTTCACCATATCGGCAAAGATGGGAGCCTCTATGTGTTCGAGGCTCCCATTGATATGCTCTCCTACATCACGCTCCATCCAGAGAACTGGCAGGAGCACAGCTATACGGCCTGCTGCGGTACATCCATTCAGCCTGTGCTGAAAATGCTGGAACGGGTGCCGCAGCTCGATACCGTTCTGCTCTGTCTGGACAATGACGAAGCTGGCCATCTGGCCAGCCAGCGTATGAAGGCGCAATTGGCAGAGCACTACACCGTGGAAAGGCTCATCCCAGAAAACAAGGACTGGAACGATGACCTGAGCGCAAGTAATGAGCAAAGAAATGAGGTGATGATACAGTGCCAGACTTTTGGATGAATTATATTGATACCATCCGGGCATCAAATGTAGCCATGCTCATTGGCATTGGTGGGATTATGGTATTGGTCATCGGTGGCCTTGCCATGCTGTCCCACCATTACACCCTCAATGGTATCAAGTCACGAACCGTTGGCGATGGTCAGCACGGAACTGCCCGGTGGGCCACCGACAAAGAGATCAAGCAGACCTATACCCATGTGCCGTTCAAGGTCAAGGAATGGCGAAAGGGCGGGACCCGTCCCACAGAGCAGGGACTGGTTTTGGGATGTAAGGGAAAGAAAGGTGAGCTGACTGCACTGGTAGACAGCGACGATATTCACTGCCTGATGATCGGGGCAAGCGGTATCGGAAAAACGGCCTACTTTCTCTATCCCAACCTCGAGTATGCCTGTGCCAGCGGCATGAGCTGGCTGGCGTTGGACAGTAAGGGCGATCTCGCCAGAAACTATGGAACGATAGCCCAGAAATACTACGGTTACAATGTCTCCGTCATCGACCTCCGTAATCCTACCCGGTCAGACGGTAATAATCTGCTGACACTGGTCAACCGCTATATGGATATTGCCCGGAACGACCCGAAGAATCTGGCAGCTCGTGCGAAGGCCGAGAAGTATGCGAAGATCCTCGCCAAAACCATTGTCAACCCGGATGGCGATGACAGCAATCATGGTCAGAACGCCTTCTTTTACGATGCCGCAGAGGGCCTTCTCACCTCGGTTATCCTGATGCTGGCCGAGTTCCTGCCGCCCGATGAAAAGCACCCCCAGGACCGCCGCCACATCGTCTCTGTGTTCAAGCTGATACAGGATCTTCTGGAACCCAGCAAAGTCAAGGGAAAGAGCCACTTCCAGCTTCTGATGGCGAAGCTCCCGTCTGACCACAAGGCCAAGTGGTTTGCCGGAGCTGCCCTCAACAGTGCGGAGCAGGCCATGGCCTCTGTCATGTCTACCGTGCTGTCCCGGCTTAACGCATTCCTGGATTCTGAGCTGGAACAGGTGCTGTGTTTTGACAGTGCCATCGATGCCGAGAAGTTTGCCACTGAGAAGACTGCTATCTTCCTCATCCTGCCGGAAGAAGATACCACCAAGAACTTCATGGCCGGACTCATGATCCAGAATTTAAGCCGGGAGCTGTTTGCTGTGGCAGACGAAAATGGCGGCAAGCTGAAGAATCGTGTGGTGCTGTTCTGTGACGAGTTCGGTACCATGCCGTCCTTTGATATCCTGCCCCTGTTCTCCGCAGGCCGTTCCCGCCGCCTGACGCTGGTACCCATCATCCAGTCCCTGGCGCAGCTTGAAAAGAATTACGGTCGTGAAGGCTGCGAAATCATTCAGGATAACTGCCAGGACACGATTTTCGGTGGCTTCGCGCCCAACAGCCAGACTGCGGAAACCCTCTCCAAAGCCCTCGGAAGCCGCACCGTCCTGTCCGGTTCTGTGAGCCGAGGCAAAAATGACCCCAGCCAGAGCCTGCAGATGATGGAGCGTGCGTTGCTGACACCGGATGAGCTGAAGTCCATCCCCAAGGGGAGCTTTATCGTCATGAAAACCGGCACCCATCCCATGCGTACCCGCCTACGGCTTTTCCTCGACTGGGGCATCACCTTTGAGGAGCCTTACACTGTGCCGGAGCGGGCCAATCGTACAGTCGCCTACGCCAACCGGGTGGACTTGGAACGGAATCTGCCTCAGTCCAGCAAGGCCGAGGAAATTGACGAGCGACGGGCCTATCCGGTATCCGGCCATGGCGGTATTGCTCATACACCTGCGCAGGAGAAGTCCAGAAAGAAAGGCAATCAGATGAAAACTTACGCAGAGGAGGATCTATGAGTTATTTCGGAACAATATATACCGACACTGAACTGCCTTCCAGAGCGCGGGCAGTTTATATGTATCTGCGCGACAGGTCCGATACTGAGGGCAAATGCTGGCCCGGTATCAAGACGATTGCGTCAGATATGAAGCTGTCCCGCTCCACAGTCAAGCGGGCACTGGCCGATCTGGAGAAGGCCGGATACCTGAAAAAACAGCCCCGCTATCGAGAGAACGGGAGCAGTACCTCCAATCTCTACTCAATCCAGTGACACAAGCGCAAAAACGCAGCCTCTCCGCCAAGGGGAGGCTGCGCCTATTTGATGAACCGAGGAGGGGTTCAAGATGAACCACCCAGAAGGACTCACTCTATCTGAGATTTAAATCAGAGAAAGAGACTTTATTCCAATCTATGAAACATCTCGCTTTCCAGATCCAGAATATCGTCGAGTGGGATCTTGGTGCCGTCGGTCAGGAGAAGGAGTCGCTGGTAGTCATCAACCTTCTTCACAATGCCGGTGACAGTGACATATGCGCCGCCCGATTTTCTTTCGTCTGGAATGAAGTAGGTTACGGACACTTCCGGATGATCAGCAAGGCACCCCACCAGAAGCTGTTGCTTCCTGTCCAGAGCGGCACGGCTGTCCTCCGACAGTTCAATACGTTGGTCGGTCAAGCGGCCCGTTTCCTTGATGGCGGCATCATACCCGGTGAGAGCCGCAAAGGGACTGAACTGAGCCGCACGGTCGATCATGGACATTCGCGGCCGGGTGGCCGAAACATGGTGCGGCAGATCAATGATATCGTTGTATTGATTATTGTTTAGATTGTTCATACCGCACTTCCTTCACCTCTGATTACAAGTCCAGATTGTCTACCCAAGACGAAACACTCTGGTAGGTCTGCTTTCCATTCAATAATCCACCCTCAATCAACTGGGTGGTATCGGACACACTGTTTTTCAGTTCCTCAACGGTATTACCAAAGCCGCTGCCGCCAGAGGTCGCAAACAGGACGATTTTCTTGCCGGAGAAATCGTAGCACTCCAGGAAGGTGTTGATGATAGTAGGTGCCACATACCACCAAATTGGGAAACCGACAAAGATAGTGTCGTAGTCCTCAATACGTGCATCTTTATCAGCTATGGCAGGACGGAATGTCTTGTCGTTCATCTCGATAGTGCTGCGGGAAGTCTTGACAGTCCAATCAAGATCTGCCTTGCTATATGGAGTCTCTGGCTTAATTTCGTAAATGTTTGCACCAATAGCATCCGCAAGGGTCTCAGCGACCTTGGCTGTAACACCGGATGCAGAAAAATATGCGACTAATTTCTTGCTCATATGTGTCTCCTCCATAGCTTTCTCTATTTTTTATTACCGAACAGCTACATCCTAATAATCTCAACCGCCAGGACGGTACCCTTCGGCGCATTCTGCGGCAATGCCGTTTTCATCAAATGGGATGAATAACAGTACCTCCTCTTGCTCAATAAAAGGAAATTTGGCTTTATCCCCAATGAGGCATAACAACTTGATAAACGAATGCAACCATAATAGATAAGCCAATTTCGATAGCATACTCTTTCGTTTTTCTTCGTAAGAGCAATACACCGATTATCCATGTAAGCACTTCCAAATAGTGATACACATAAAAGCCTTGGGTGATATTGAGATTAAATGCCTGTGCATGTGTTTGTCAAACGAAAATGTGAGCAAAAGGGCCCCAAAAAAGTGAGCACCTTCAGCACCAGATTTCATGTCGTGAGCAATGTTTTTCCCAAGTACCAAATGCTCACCTTTTGAGTACCCGGAAAGATGAGGGCCTTTTGCAAGAGTGAGTGCCCTGGGGGCCTAATGCTCGCATCGGTGCCAATAGGGGCTGGAGTAGTACCCTGTAAGTGCAGTCGCAAATTCCCCAAAAATCTGTTAAACTGAACGAACAGAGACGGAGGGGATCGCAATGAAACGTTACAGCAAAGAATTTAAGGA
>NZ_JBQKJR010000063.1:0-17473 GCF_052117165.1 Agathobaculum sp. LCP25S3_E8 | reverse complement strand
TTCCTTAAATTCTTTGCTGTAACGTTTCATTGCGATCCCCTCCGTCTCTGTTCGTTCAGTTTAACAGATTTTTGGGGAATTTGCGACTGCACTTACAGGGTACTACTCCAATGTTTGAATTTTGTCTGGCCTTAACTAGTATCACTTTTGGCAAAAATTTTGACACATCAAACGTAGATAATCTGTCATCCATGTTCTATTACTGCTGGTCGCTGCAGCAATTGGATGTGTCGGGCTTTGATACGCAAAGTGCAACAAACATGTATAGCATGTTTTACTATTGCTCTGCTCTAAGGCAATTGGATGTATCACGCTTTAATACAGAAAAAGTGACGAACATGTCCAACATGTTTTGCAATATGCAATACATCGATAAGCTGGATGTATCCAGCTTTGACACCTCCATGGTCACCAATATGACTGGCATGTTTAGCGCTTGCCGAGCCACAGAAATAAAGGGTGTGGAGAATTTGGACACATCAGCGGTCACCATGATGAGTGAAATGTTTTCCGGCTGCGATCTGAATACGTTGGATTTGCGTAGCTGGAATACTTCCAATGTTGAAAATTTCCAAGGAATGTTCAAGGGATGCTATGCCCTAACGACATTGCAATTGCCCGATCCCTTCGTAACCAGCAAGGCCAAGACCCTTGATAATTTATTTGCGTCGGATAAAGTTCTGACCATCCCGGATGTCAGCAATTGGGACACTTCTAATGTGGTCGGAATGAGTGAATTATTCTCCGGATGTGAAAAGCTCACCTCGGTAGATTTGACAAAGTGGAAAACCGATAATGTCACGAGTATGTATGGTATGTTCAAAGGCTGCAAAGCGCTGACTGAACTGGATTTGAGCAGCTTCAACACAGCCAACGTGACCAGCATGAGTGAAATGTTTGCAAGCTGCGAAAAACTAAAAACGCTGAAAGTGAGTGATACCTTCACAACCGGAAAGGTAACCAACATGGGCAGCATGTTCTACTCTTGCAAAGTATTGGAGACCATCCCGGATGTGGTATCCCACTTCGACACTTCCAATGTCACAAGCATGGAGAAAATGTTTAGCTATTGCAATGCGCTGACCAATCTGAGCCTGCAATTTAACACCTCCAAGGTCGTGGATATGGGCTCTATGTTCCTGCGATCGGAAAATCTGCAAACGCTCGATCTCGGCGATCAGTTTAACACCGCCAAGGTCCAGACTATGCGCAACATGTTTGACGACTTGACTTCATTGACCAGTCTGGATCTTGGTGAGCAGTTTACAATTGAAAGCGTCAACACCGATCTTCAGGTCTGGAGTCTTTTCGGTGGTTTGCAATTGGAAAGCATCGAAGGCGTGCGTTTAGGCGAAACGAACAAGATTACCGAAATACAAGGTATGTTTTATGGTTGCCCTAAATTAAAAAAAGTATCGTTTGTTGTTCCGCAGGATGGCGCAAGATTTGATGAGCTTTCCTCCATATATAGAATGTTCTATGATTGTCCTTTGCTGGAGGAAGTTGACTTGGGCAACTGGATTCTGCCCAATCTGACTAATACGCATATGATGTTCATCGACTGCCCTGCGGTGAAAAAGATCAATCTGTCCTGGTCGGGCATTCGTTCGAAAGCGGACCTTTTCACCATAACCGATATGTTCGGTAATATCACCGGCAGCGCTACGCTGGAAATCGGCAGCGATCCCACCTCTCAGGATGTTATGAACAAGATTGCGCAGGCGTTCCCCGGCAGCGTAACCGTCAATGGTTTACCTTGGTCTGCATCCAACGCAATTGCTCTGCCAGAGTTACCAGCCAATGAGCTGACTTCGGCACCGGAAGAGGTTCCCCCGCAGGAGAACGAATCCAGTGAATCAACCGAACCTTCGGATACACCGACCGAACCCTCGGAGGATATAACGGGTGAGCCGGAAGTAACCCAGCCGCCGGAAAGCAATACGGATGAACCCGAACAGAATCCGGAGGAAACGGCGCCTTCGGGCGAAGCTCAGCAAACCCCGCAACCTGACGGCGAACAGCAAACAATCCCTCAGGAGCCTGCGACTTCGGAAGAACCCTCGGTCGTGCAGCCGGAAACCAATCCGGAACAACCCGATTTGTCAGAGACCACTGGCGCTTCTACGGAAAACAATGTCGCTCTGACAGAGTGCGCCACCATTCCGACTGCGCAGAACTGGAAGGCCTCTGCTCCTGTGATGCGGACTAGCGGAGAGGGTGCAGCCGAACGGGCAACCGACAGTGCGTCGATTAAAATTCATCCCAATAGCACGCCGGCGGGTTCGGCCATTCAGTATCGTCTTCGGATAAAATATGTTGGCGGCATGGGAGCACAAAGCGGACAAGTTCAGCTCAATTTCCCCATTCCGGAAAAAGTACATGTTCTGACCGACTCTGAACTGAGCGGCATGACCCAGAAACCGACCGATCCGGATACCGGAAAAGAGATTACAGCTGACGATTTGCTTGTTCTATCTGATGTGGAATACAGCGATGATGCTGCGGTCGGCTATTTGGGCGGGCGCGTAGTAGAGGAGCCAAAAATTGTCGATGAAAATGGGCAGAAGTATCTCCGGGGTACCTTTGAAGGTCTTTTTACCGGCAATGAATACGAAATCGCTTTCTGGTGTGTGCTGGACAGTAAAGCCGTAGCAGATGACGGCTATACCTATTGGGACGGCACTGCCTACGCCCAAGACAAAGCCGCTACGGCAGCCTCTAACGTCTATCGACTGTGGTATAAGAGTGGTGACGATACCCCCGATCCTCCCACGGCTACCGAGCATGCTGTCACGTACAAATTTGAAGGAGCAGTGCCATCGGGTGTAACACCGCCTTCGGTGGAACTGCATGCCAAAGATGAGACAGTGACACTCCCGTCTTATAGCAAGCCGAGCACGGTCCCTGATTACTATACCTTTGACGGTTGGTCCTCCAAGGATGTATCCATTGGTAATAGCAGCTTTACGATGCCCGACGCCGATGTGACCATCATCGGTACTTGGAGCATCAATGAAGCGAGCGCTCCGAAAATTACGGTAACTTATGAGTATACCAATAACAATGAGGCGCAACACATCCCTGACGGTGCACCGACCATCACCCCAACGCAGCAGGTAATGGTGGGCAATACCCATGCGATCGTTCAGATTCTGGAACACGCAGATCATCATATTTTTGAGGGTTGGAAACCCACACTGACCATCGGCGGCACATCTGTTACATTGAACGATGATAACGCAGACGGTATTTACACCGGTGCGTATAATGGTACGACCTACACCATCAACACCACCGGCGTACTTCAAACGGAGCAATTCCGGGACGCGAATGGAGCAGTCACCGTATCTTACACCGGCCCTTGGCATCCTTATACGGGCAACATTCAACTGGATGCCAACGGTGGCGAGGGAACTATGGCTGAGCTGCGCAATGTTACTTGGGACACAAAGACTGTAACTATTCCGCAAAATACCTTTACCTATCCGGTGAATGGCTATGAATTTGTTGGATGGGCCACATCACCTTCCGGAAATGCCTCCCTGCAGCCAGGTGATTCTGCCGCAGGTCTGATTACGCAGGATGGTGCCACAGTGACACTGTATGCCGTTTGGAAACGGTCCTCCTTCGAGGTGGGCTATGCTCTGTCCAATGTAACCAGCAGCAATACTGGCACAACCGTTGCACGGGGTGATAGTTATACCACTATTCTGACCCCATCTGATGGTTGCACAATGGACAAGGTGAGTATCACGGTAGGCGGACGCGAAGTCGCGATCGACCCCAGCATTTATGATGCTTCCACAGGACAAGTAAATCTATCTAATGTGGATGGTGATATCATCATTCGTGCTTCAGCAGTTCCGATTACCAAGCCGCCTGTCACACAGCATACCATTACCGTATCCGTCACCGGCGGTACAGCCAGCCACAGCGGTGCTGTGTATGTCAATGATGGCGACGATTTGACAATCACTTTTACACCGAATGCAGACTATGTATTGAATAGCGTAACGGTTGACGGAAGCGCAGCAAGCCTGACCGGTAACGCTTACACATTTGCCCATGTGACAGGCAATCACACAATTTCTGTTGTATATCAGAAGAATGGTTCCGGTGGCTCCGGCGGTGGCGGAGGCGGCAGTTCTGTTACCGATAAATACCCTGTTCATGTTGAGGATACCGGCAACGGCACCGCAACTTCGGATAAGCAGGAAGCTGCACCGGGCGAGGTTGTCACGGTCGATACCAACGGCACAGTAACCGATATCACAATTGTGGACAAGGACGGAAATGAAGTGCCGATTACCGACAACGGCGACGGTTCGTTCACCTTTGAGATGCCGAATTCCGAGGTAACGGTAAAGGTTGAATTTGAACCGCTTCCCGAAGTGGCAGATCCGAATGACACCGGCGTTGCGGATTGGCTTGACACTGTCAACCATAATTCCTATCTGAATGGTTATCCGGACGGGACCTTCCAGCCCGGCGGCAACATGACCCGCGCGGAAGTGGCGCAGATGTTCTACAATCTGCTGCTGAACAAGGATGTTGCGGTCACCGTATCGTTCAGTGATGTGAATTCGGAACGCTGGTACGCTACGGCGGTGAATACACTGGCGTCCCTCGGCATCATCACGGGTGTGGGAAATGAAAAGTTTGCACCCGAACGAGCGATCACACGTGCGGAATTTACGGCCATTGCCATGCGTTTTGCCAAGCTGGACAAGACCGGCATCAATATTTTCTCGGATGTGCAGCAAAGCGACTGGTTCTACGATTATGTAATTGGCTCCATTCAATACGGCTGGATTACCGGTTATTCGGACGGTACATTCCGTCCCAACAACACGATCACGCGTGCGGAAGTCACGACGATAACCAACCGTATGCTGGGACGCGCAGCAGACGAAACCTATGTTGGCAACAACAGTTCTTCCCTGCGTTCGTTTGCGGATGTAACCGGCACGCATTGGGCGTACTATCAGATCATGGAAGCCACGAACAGTCACGAATTTGAGAAAGCAAATGGTGCGGAGACTTGGAAGAATCTCAAATAAGGGTTTAAGACCATTTACGCTTTCATCACCAGTGAAAAAGTTTTTCCCGGCCAGCAACGGTTTCGTTGCTGGCCGCTTTTTATGCAGCACACAGGTCCGGAGCGGAATTATGCTCAAGTTAAGCAGAAGTAGAAAGTCTGTTCCATTGCCTTATTACCTACCTTTGGATCGCATACTCGATGGCGTGGAATAGAATCGGATAAAATTGCTCGTGGGCTGGCAGGAGATCCTTCAATAACGGACGATATTCCCGGTATCGGCGACCGCAGCAATGGTATAACAGCTTCTTCGTGCTGTTACAGATTATGAAGAATTTTTGGGAGTTTATCAACAAGACTGACCGTTGTCGGTCTGCCATATCACAATAATCCTTACTCTGGTTATATGACACCCGATACTAGTTGACAGGTCCGCTATGATTTGGCTTCCTCAAACCAATGGTATTGCTCTCGAAACAGGAATGCTTCCTTTCTCCGGACACGGATCGTGTATCAAATACCTGTCCCATCGACTTTGAACGAAGCTGTCTGATGGACATCCAACATCTGCTCTACGGCAAATTTGCGGCTGTCTTCCCACCGTATCAACGTGGGAATGATTTTGCCGTCGGTGGTCCATTCCGTCGCAATACCGACAAACACTTTTTGCATGTTTTCCACCTCCTGCGTTAAAAAAGCCAACCGGGTGGGTGATGTGGTCTGCTTTGGCATCGATCCCGGCTATTGCCTTGCCTTGCAGCACAACGGCCCGCCAGATGCAATGGATTCCGAACCGTTCGCTGCCAGCCATACTGTCTGCGCAAAAGAGACAGGGCGGTATGGATGATCTCGCCGGTGATATCGGTTGGCTGCTTGAGCTTGCACTGCCGTTCAAACATTTTCCTGAGCGTAGATTGGATATAGTGCAAATTCACCTGTGCCAGATCGCCAGAGGATAATGCCGTGCCGCGCTTCGCCATCCCTGGCGACCGCAACCGGTTTGTCTTGTACCTCAGGGTGGTACGGGCACTCAACCGAGGCGTAGAAAGAGTTCATATTGCTGTGCAAAATCGTGCGTCCTATATGCTCACCACACTTTGATTTGCAACAAAATAGTAGAACGTTGTTCGTATTTGTCAATGGGAAGTATTGAAGATAAGGGGGGCAATGATTTGGCGATAGCAATCATGAGCGAATCGGCCGGCAAACGCTGAAATGGCTCTCGGCTATACTGCGGTTTATTTCGGAGCGTATATTCTGGTATAATGGTGAAAAGGCGGTGTTGACATGAATAAGATCTTTATGAACAAAATTTGGTGCAATCGGTGCGGAGAGGAAATAGAGAGCCGCCATAGGCGTGATTTCCGTATGTGTCAATGTGGTGCATGTGCTGCGGATGGAGGGCGTGACTAACTGAGACAATGCGGCAAGCGGGAGGATTGGACAGAACTGTTGGTGTGTGAACCTGTAAACAAGGTAGGATAGGTTGCGTAGTGAGCGTAATAAACCTATCTTTTAAAACGGCATAGTACGCGCAGAGAAAACTTGAGGAGAAACGGCAAAAATATCAATAAGAAAATGGAAAAGGCGGCACGGGAGCAATGCTCCGTGCCGCCTTTTTTATAAGCGCTAAAGAATATTATTTGCTCTTGGCATATTGCTATCAGCTTTATCAAGCAGGCGTTTTGCAGAAGCTGGCGATAGGACATCTCCTAGTGAAACTTGACATCTGCACAAAGATGCATTTTGCCTGATAAAAGGAGATGAAGCGAAACGCACGAATCCTTAGTGCGGGTATTAGTCTGCTTTGAGCTCTACGAGGACCTCAATTTCGCAAGCAATTCCGCCCGGCAGTGTATTAACGCCGATGGCAGTTCTTGCAGGCATGCCGACTTCTTCGCCAAACAGCTCTACCAGTAAATTAGAACCGCCATTTACGACCTGCGGTTGTTGTTCGAAAGAATCTGCACTGTTAACGAAAGCAAGCACCTTTACAAATCGTTTAATCTTATTCAGATCCCCGGTCTTGGCATGCAGATTTGCAAGAAGGTTGAGCATGCAGTTATAAGCGGCTTTCTGGCCTTCTTCCAAAGTCAGATTTTCGCCTACACGACCAATAACGGTATTGCCGTTACCAAGATCGGGCCCGCAACCGGAACAATACAGAAAATTCGAACCAAATTCCTGTACCGGCGTATAAACACCGCCCTTGGGAGGTGGAGCGGGTAGGGTAATTCCTTTTTCTTTCAAAGTGTCATAAACGTTCATGATAATCTCTCCTTTACATGTTTGAATGAACAATATGAAATCGGAATGTGGCAATCCTATATCGTAGATTTACGAATGCTTGTCAATAGGTGATTTTCCGGTTCCTTGCGGTTACTTCCCATTCGCCTACAATTTCGCTGTTCGCGACTACGATTACGGACGGATACAGCGCACTGGTCGGGCAAATATGGGTTGGAATGACAAAAAGTTCTTCCCCCACTTTGGGACATTCATCTTCGTGGCCTGACTTCATGCGGAAGGTCCAATGCTCTTCGCTTTGGAACATCTCTTCATAGTTTTCAATCCCCAGCAGTTGCCCGCGGATACCTGCCAGATCGGCCGCGATACCCTTGTAGCCGAGGTCGAGGGAGAAAGTGCCTTCGCAGGGGTTGCTAATCACGCGCGTCAGGATAGCTGCTGCGGGGACGTAAGGTAAATCGGGGAACTTCTTGCTGTATCCGTAGTCATGTACAAAGATCGTTCCGGGCGAATAATAGACCGCTACATTGTTGACCTCTTCTTCCTCTGCAAGATTGGAAGCGGCATGGCAGGGGAAGGATGGGGAGCCGCCGATAATGACCAGCGAACAGGTCGGATGCTCCTTGTAAATTGATTTTAACAGCGGAATAAGTTCCCTGTCAACATGGTCGGATTGGGCTTTCCTGTCATGGTAATCGTGTTCGGTGCGATGACCGTCATAGCAGTGCAGTCCTTTAAGAGTAAGCCCGTCAATGGCCGAACAAGCGTCGCAAAAGCTGATTAGGTTGGAAAGCGGAACACCGGTACGATTCATGCCCATATTGACATCTACCAAAACGTCCACATTTCCGAGAGAAGAGGCTCTTGCTGCTTGGCCCAGAAGGGAGAGCATGTTCAGGCAGTCTCCGATCGCATAAAAATGCGTATCCGGAAATGCTTCGGACAGACGGATAAAACGTTCGATGTTTGGACCCACCAGCGGGTACGAGAGCACAATGTGTTCCGCACCACAAGAAGCGGTCATTTCCGCTTCGGCGATCGTTGCGCATTTGAAACGACGGATACCGTATTCCATAGACAGACGGATCATTTCGGCCATCTTGTGGCTTTTTACATGTGGCCAGAGGTGTTCTGCGCCGTGAGCAGTCTCAACCGCTTTTTTGAAATTGCTGCGAAGAATATCTCGGTAATAAATAAGAGCGGGAGTAATAATATCTTCGCTTCCTTTGAAAGAGTAAGACGGTTCCATGTTTGCTTTTCCTCCTTTATCCACTGAATAATATAGGCGCTTCTCTGCAAATGTGCAATAGATTTGATAAAATGTTGAAATGAAAATCTGATAATTATTATTTTACACAAAAAGTTGAAATAGTCAATCGGATGAAAAAATAAATAGTAAAATTGTGATATTAAACAATAATTGAATTAAAAAGTTATATAAAATATAGATATTAGATTACATAGAGGAAAAACATATTGACAAATTGTTGAGACGAAATTAGAATCAATTCAAACAATTTGTTTAATCCGTAATGTAGGAGGTAATGAAATGGAAGGGAACTTTGGAACGTTTTTTCTGATCGGCTTTGCGGCTTATGTTGTTCTGATGATTGTCATTGGATATGTAAGCAGTAAGGGGAAATCCAAAGGAAAAGGCTATTTAACGGGAGGTGGACAGTTACCGTTCTTCTTGATCTTCGCCACAATGGGCGCAACACTGATCGGCACAGGATCTTCGATCGGTGCAACAGCAAATGGATTTAAGATGGGTTTCGGTGGCGCTGCATATGGACTTGGAGCGGCACTTGGCGTTCTGACGCTGGCATGGATTGCGCAGAAGACAAAATTAAGAGAAAAAAACTTTGTAACTATGGCGGAAGAAGCGCAATTCCATTATAATGGAAATAGACTTGTGAAGAACGTCATGAGTATCATGATGTATATCATCGAAGTGGTGTGGCTGGGTAACCATGTCAATGGCGGCGCGACTTACTTGAGCTATGTTACTGGGGTGGATTTGGTAACAGCGAAAGCAATTGCAGTTCTGGCGTTTGGCGTATATGTAATCATTGGCGGCTATCTGGCGGTTGTTTGGACAGACCTGATTCAGCTGACCATTCTGGTTGCCGGTTTCATTGCTATTACAGCGGTGTGCCTTCCGATGGCAGGTGGCTGGACTGGTATCACAGAGGCGGTCACTGCAGCGGGCTTGGAAGGTAATCTGACTTTCTATGGTGTTGGCACCATGGGCGTAATGGCTTTGATATCGCTGATTTGGTCGATTTTTATTCCCTGCTGGGGCACACCAACTTACCGGATGAGAGTTTATACCGCAAAAAGCAATAAAACAGCAACCAACGCGTTGAAGATGTCCGGCCTGTTGCTTCTTGTATTCTCTCTGCTTCCGGCAATCATCGGCATGGCTGCTTTTACGATTGCGACAAACAACAATGCTACATCGGTTCTGGAACATCCGGATTTCGCTTTCACCTATATTGCAACGACTGCATTGGGCCCCGTTTTGGGACTACTGTTCATGATTTCCGGCCTTTCTGCAACTATGTCCTCGGGCGACTCCGATGCGATTGCGGGTGTTACGATTGCAATCCAAGATATTTACCCCATCTTTACCGGTAAGAGCTTGCCGGAGGAGAAAGTGGGAAAATGGTCGCGTATTATGACGGTTGTCACGCTGCTGCTGGCGTTTTGTGCGACGCTGTTTGCTCAAGATGTTATCAGCTACATCAGCAACGTAATCGGCTCCATCATTCCGGGTGTGTCCATTGCAATGGTGCTTGGCGCTTTGTGGAAGCGGGCAACTTGGCAGGGCGGTCTGGCCAGCGTAGGTGTTGGCACCCTGTTTGGTATTCTCTATCTGTTTGTACCTGCTTTCCAGAGCTGGATTGTTTCTATCTTTACCGGTCCGGCTATCCCGGCTACCATCATCGCTTTGGTTGCTGAAGTCGTAGTATCTCTGTGCACTAAGAAGGTGGAAATGTCCGAGGAAGAGCGTATGGCACTTGTAATTGAAAGCCGCGGCGTGGCTCAGTAAACCAATTCCCTCGTGATAGAACCCCACGACGCAGCTCTGCAATAATGAAAATGTGTTGGGGGTTGATGACAATTAGCTTTGTAGTTAAAAATTTTAAGATGTTATGTGAGATATGCGAATGCATCGCCAAACAATTTGGCAATGACTGCGAGGTTGTTCTACATGACTTAACGAGGGACTATGACAATACCATCGTAGGGATATGGAACGGGCATGTGACCGGAAGAAAAGTCGGAGACGGCGGCACGGATGCAGGGCTGGCTATTTTGCGCGGAACCGCTCAACCGGAAGATCAATATTGCTATATCAATAAGACAAAAGAGGGGCGCATTTTGCGCTCCTCCAGCAAATACTTTTTGGATGAGAAGGGCAACGTGGTAGGCAGCCTTTGTATGAATTATGACATCACAGCGCTGGTTGCAGGACAGACCGCAATCATGAAATTGACGGGTTCTGATGGAAGCGGCAATACAGGTGAAGCCAAAAGCAATGCTGGGGAAGTTTTCACCGGCAACATCGATGAACTGCTGGAGATTCTCATGAAGGAAGCGGTGGAAAACACTGGCCATGCGTTGGATGAACTGGATAAGGATGATAAGGTTGCAGTCGTACGCTATCTGGATAATAAAGGTGTTTTCCTGATCAAAAAATCTGCGGAAAGGGTAGCGGACTTTTTAGGCATTTCCCGTTTTACTGTCTACAATTATCTCAATGAAGCCCAGGAGGAGGCAAAATAGCATGTCCAAATTCCTGATCAAAAACGGCGTCATTTATGACGGATTGGGAAATCAACCATTTGAAGGCAGTGTTTACATAGAAGATGAAGTAATTAAAAAAGTTATCCGCAGCGAAGCGGATACTGCTGAACTGGAAGCGGCTTTGCAGAAGACGGAAATCATTGACGCACAGGGCAAGGCGGTAACACCAGGTTTTATTGATATCCACAGGCATTGTGATATTCAGCCGTTTTACGGCACCGACTTTGGAAAGGTCATGCTGGCACAAGGCATCACCACAACGGTTGCAGGCAACTGTGGGTTTTCTATGGTTCCGGTCCCGGAAGATGAGGCAAAAGCGGAAGAAATGTTTGCGTTTGCGGAGCCTGTTGTTAGACCGGCATACCGTGGCATCCACACATATGGCGAATATATGCAAGCGATGGATAAACTGAAACTACCGCTGAACTTTGCTTCTATGATTGGTTCTGGCACAGTGAAGATTGCGGTAAAAGGATTTTCGAACACGCCTTTTACCGAGCAGGAGATGCAGCGGGCCACAAGTTATATAGAAGATGCTCTGGAAAAAGGCGCGGTCGGCGTATCGGCGGGTATCATGTATCTGCCGGAGTGTTATAATGCTACCGATGATTATGCAAAGATGTTGGCTCCGATGGCAAAATACCATACGCCGCTGTGTGTGCACATCAGAGGCGAAGGGGACAGCATGGTGGACAGCGTGAAAGAGGTCATAGAGATTGGCAAGCGCGTGGGTTGTCCGGTTGAGATCAGCCATTTCAAGTCCTGCGGCATGGCAAACTGGAGAAAGGAGATCCATCGTGCCATCGCGCTGATTGAGCAGGCGCGAAAAGAAGGACAGGATGTGACCTGCGACTTCTATCCGTACGAAGGTGGTTCCACCTCGCTGACAACCATGGTTCCTCCTGCATTTGTAAATGGGGATATGAATCGTGCGCTCGAGCGCATGGGAACCAAAGAAGGCGTAGAGGAATTCTGCAAGTCTTTGGGAATTGAGTATGAGGATTGGGATAACTTCGCTATCACACTTGGCTGGGACAGAATCCTGATTTCCGGTGTGAACAAGGGGAGCAACCAGAAATTTGTCGGCAAAATGGTATCTGATGCGGCAAAAGAGTATGGCTTTGAGAGCGACGGTGCGTTTGTTGCGTGGCTGCTGCATGACGAAGACGGAAAAGTCGCTATCATCAATATGAGCATGTGCCAGGATGATATTGACACGGTCGCCAAGCTTCCGTATTCCAATGTGATTTCCGATTCTATCTATGCGGTTACAGATACACCGCATCCGAGAATGTACGGTGCATTTCCCAAAATTATCCGAGAATATGTGCAGGAGCGTCATCTGTACACGATGGAGGAAGCCATTCGGAAGATGACAAGCCTCCCAGCTGCAAGAATGGGTATTGTACGCCGTGGCCAGATCAAGGAAGGATATTATGCGGATATTAATATTTTTGATCCTGCAGAGCTAAAAGATCATGCTACATTTGAAAAACCGGTTCAGCTTGCCAGCGGTATTGCAAAATGCTTCGTTAACGGAAAACTTGCATGGGCGGATGAAAAGCTCTGTAACGACGCATGCGGAAAAAACCTGCGTCGTACAGATGTATAAAAGTTGGGTCTTTTGGAGGAAATGACGATGAACGAAGCATTAATTCAAAGATTCAATGAGAGGTTAAAAGCTGGAAAAGCAGTTTTTGGACCTTTTATGAAAACTTGCGATCCGGGGTTTGTGGAAGCTGCAGGGTATGCGGGAATGGACTTTGCCATTTTGGATATGGAACATGGTCCTATCAGCATTCAAAGCATGCAGAATAATATTCGCGCAGCTCAAGTTTCCGGAATTCTTCCGGTGGTAAGAGTGCCTGCTATCACTGAGGAGGCGATTGGAAAAGCTTTGGATATCGGCGCAGCAGCGGTTGAGATTCCGCAGATAACAACGGCGGAACAAGCGCGGGAAGCGGTAAAACTCGCTAAATTTTCTCCGCTGGGAGAAAGAGGAGTGTGTCGCTTTGTGCGTGCGGCCCACTATTCTGCCATGAATAAGGCGGCGTACTTCGAAGGTGCAAATCAAACAATCGTTATTGCACAACTTGAAGGGCAACAGGCCATTGACAACTTAAACGATATCTTGGATGTAGAAGATATAGACATTTTCTTTATCGGGCCGTATGATCTGTCCCAGAGTCTGGGCGTTCCGGGGCAGGTGACCCATCCACTGGTAGTGGAAGCGATGAATACCATCGTAAAAGCTGCGAAACAGAGGGGTGCGGTGATAGGAACCTTCACGGACAGCAAAGAGACGATGGAAATGTGGGCGAAAGCAGGAGTCCAGTATATTTCCTATTCTGTGGATATGGGTATCTTCTATGAGGCGTGTAAAAGTCTAAAAGAGCAATTCTGCGGTTGCTGTGAAACGGTTTGCTGAATAAGTAACAAAAGGGTTCTTCTGTGATATGAATTTATCATTGAAGAACTCTTTTTTTACAATATAGATAAAGGTTTTGTGCAATACAAGTAAAGTGTATAACGATGCAACGACACATCATCAAGTGGGGGCTGAACTGACAGTACAAGAGAAAGCGCATCGGCTTGACCGGAAAAACAAAGCGCCCCGGAACAGAAGCGCTGAACGGAAAGACGGTGCTTTTTGCGGAAGGAGCAGGGCGGGAGGTGGTGCGTCGGATGGGAAATTCAAATTTTGAGTTGCCGGAAAGTGTGAAGATACGCTGAGAGAGTCTGAAATTAGCAAGAAACGGGCATGAAATGACTGAACGCGCTGGGCTGGAAGAGTTGTTTGAGACGATGGATGTCAGAACTATGGTTTAGAACAATGTGTTCAAAATGCTGATAGAACAAATTGTTCTGAATTATACTGCAAATGGTGATAAAAATGGAGCGATATCCGAGAATCCGCGACCTGCGGGAGGATCGTGATTTGACACAGGCACAGGTGGGAGAAGCAATTCATATTCCTCAACGCACCTACGCGTATTATGAAAGTGGACAGCGCATGATTCCGCCGCATGTATTATGCGCTTTGGCGGATTTTTATGATGTTAGTGTGGATTACCTGCTGGGACGGACCAAGAATAAGCGGTAGGGTGAAAACATGGATGCTGCTGCAATGTTTTCGGTTGATCGCTGTGTGAAATGCAGGAAATAGGCTTTTGCTTGCGATGAGCGATTGGATGGCAGATCCGTTTGTTTTATTGTATCCATCCGGCAGGTGTAAATAACTTTTGCGTGTGGTGCATCTGTCAGACCGTAAATGTGCAAAGGAGGCGAAAAAATGCATCAATTCAAAGGAAAAGATCATCCTTCGGCTGTAGAGTGCACGATGGAACGGATTATCGAGTATATCGGTCGGGAAGGGCTTGGCGATGGAGAGCGTCTGCCAAACGAGAGAGAGTTGGCGGAATTGTTGGGAGTAGGCCGCAGCACATTGCGTGAAGCATTGCAGCGCCTGACTGCTCGAAATGTATTGGATGTGCGCCGGGGCGTTGGTACATTTGTATCCTATAAACATGGTGTGGCGGATGATCCGCTGGGTTTTACGCTTATACGGGATAAAGACCGGCTGACAAAAGATCTGCTCGAATTTCGCTTTCTGGTAGAGCCGAGAGCAGCTGCTTTAGCCGCGATGCACGCCTCTGCAAATGATGTAGCGGAACTGGAATATTTGTGTTCGTGTGTAGATGATCTGATTCGTGCCGGTAAGCCGCATTTAGAACGCGATCAGGAATTTCATACCTGCATCGCGCGTTGCAGCGGAAATATGATTCTGCCAAAGCTGCTTCCCATCATCCACGGCGCAATCAATCTCTTTATTTCAGAGACTGGCGGACAGCTGCGGCAAGAAACCATTCGTACGCATCATGCCATTCTGAATGCAATTCGTGATCGCGATCCGATTGCTGCTTCGGATGCGATGTATCTTCATCTGATTTATAACCGGGATCGTTTGCGACCCGAGCCTGTTTCTCAAAGCGAGGAAACGGCATTTTCAAAATAATAAACAGTGCGATCCCTCTGGGCCACAACGATTGCGTTGCCGGTTCGGAGGGATTTTTATTGTTCAGACCAATTCTGGTAAAACAATTATATGTGGTCTGACCTCTGTCGGCATTTTTTCCAGATAGAGTATGCAATATTTATGCTTGCATCTGAAATTCAATTCTATATATTGACTTTTATATCACATAAATCTATTATTTGTTCATAAAATAAATAAAAATTGAATTATTTGGCAGGTGGTATGTGGTATGATAAGCCAGGAAATACGTGCCATCGCACCGGAACAGGATCCGTTGCGCATGGGCATGGGGTGGACAGTGGAAGATCTTTCTAAGCCACAAATCATGATCGAGAGCACATTTGGAGACAGTCATCCGGGCAGTGCGCATTTGTACGAATTGGTGGAACAGGCGGTATCCGGTGTAAAAGCAAGCGGAGGAAAAGCAGCCCGCTATTTTGTCACAGATATCTGTGACGGTATGGCACAAGGCCATGACGGCATTAATTATTCGCTTGCCAGCCGTGATTCGATTTGCAATATGATCGAAATTCACGCCAATGCAACGCCGTTTGATGGCGGTGTTTTTATTGCCAGCTGTGACAAGGGAATGCCTGCTCATCTCATGGGAATCGGACGAGTGAATATCCCGTCTATCGTTGTCACAGGCGGCGTGATGGATGCCTATCCTCTGTGTGATCCGGTGAAAAATGTGAAGGAAGATCTGTTGACTCTGGAGCAGATCGGCATATATTCGGCAAAGTGTGAGCGGGGTGAAATCAACGAAGAGCAACTGACCTGGTATAAGCAGCATGCGTGTCCTTCTTGCGGCGCCTGTTCCTTCATGGGCACTGCTTCGACGATGCAAATTATGGCGGAGGCGCTTGGCTTGATGCTGCCCGGTTCGGCATTGATGCCCGCTACCTGTCAGGATCTGAAGGAGGTCGCTTATCGTGCCGGTGTGCAAGCGATGGAACTGGCACGAAAAGGACTGAAACCGCGCGATATTGTCACGCTGGAATCCTTTGAAAATGCCATTATGATTCATGCTGCGATTTCGGGTTCGACCAATTCTCTGCTGCACATTCCGGCTGTCGCCAAAGAATTTGGCATTGCGATTGATGCAGACTTTTTTGACCGCATGCACCGCAATGCACATTATTTGCTGGACATCCGACCGGCGGGTAAGTGGCCGGCACAGTTCTTCTATTATGCAGGTGGCGTACCGCGTATCATGGAAGAGCTTCGGCCGATGCTTCATCTGGATGCCATGACGGTTACCGGAAAAACGCTTGGTGACAATCTGGACGAACTCAAGCAGAACGGCTTCTATGATAAATGTGATGCTTATTGTGCAAAATGGGGAACGACTTGGCAGGACATCATTCATCCGTTTGACAAGGCCATTGGAACGAATGGTGCGATTGCGATTTTGAAAGGCAATCTGGCACCGGAAGGCGCGGTTATCAAGCATACTGCCTGCCCGAAAGAGATGTTTCAGGCAACCTTGAAAGCTCGCCCGTTTGATAGCGAAGAAGAGGCGCTTTATGCGGTTCTGCACAAACAGATCCATCCTGGCGAGGCAGTTTTCATTCGCTATGAGGGTCCGAAGGGATCGGGAATGCCGGAAATGTTTTACACGTCCGAAGCCATTTCTTCGGATAAGGAACTTGGTCGCACGATTGCGCTGATCACAGATGGCCGTTTTTCCGGTGCCTCCACGGGACCTGTGATTGGACATGTTTCTCCGGAAGCTGCGGAAGGCGGACCGATTGCTTTGGTAGAAGAAGGGGATTTGATTCGGATTGATATTCCTGCGCGACAGCTGGATATTGTCGGCATCCATGGAGAAATGATGGACCCGGATGCGGTACAGCGCGTACTGGATGAACGGCGGAAACAGTGGAAACCCAAGCTGCCGAAGTATTCTTCTGGCGTTTTGCATCTTTTTTCGCAACATGCGGTGTCGCCGATGAAGGGTGGATATATGGAATAAGCGGCCCGTGCTGCAATCGTGAATGATAAGGGAGAAAGGAAGTAAATCTATGGCTACTTACTGGAGCGTAATCGTTTTTCTGATCGCATTGGCATACTTGCTGTTTACGATTATGAAACTGAAAATGAACCCGTTTTTTTCTATGATGTCCGGCGCGGTCATTGCAGGCATCTTGGTTCGGATGTCTCCTACGGACATTGTCAGCAGCATCTCAACCGGCTTTGGCGGCATTTTGGGATCTCTCGGCATTGTGATCTGGAGTGATACAATAAAACCGCACACCCAAGGTGGTATAATGAAGAACAGAAAGGGTGTTGAAGATGGGACAGAAATACAGTGCAGAATACAAGGCAGACGTGCTGAAATT
>NZ_JBQKJR010000062.1:0-17993 GCF_052117165.1 Agathobaculum sp. LCP25S3_E8 | reverse complement strand
TGTTATTTTGTAGACAAGGCATCAGCAGCTGGCGCCGCTCCCGCCTTAAATTATTTTGGCTCTATTTTGCACTGCCCGGCAGTGTTTACACAAAATTTGGGACAGACCTTTTTTTCCTTGTTTTCTTCGCTTTTTTCTTTCATCTGCTTTTCCTCCTTTGATATCTCTTTTATCCCTTGGTGAAATCATCTTCCAGCGTACATGCGGCACAGGCGGCCAGAATGCATCGCTGGAACATGGATTCTACTTCTGCGTATTCATCAGGCGTGTGGTTGCCCTCGCCGCGCGCGCCCATGCCGCACACCGTAGGAACACCGCATGCGACCGTGATTCCGGAATCAGACAAACCGCCTACTTGAAAACAGTCAATTTCTCCAAAGCCGCAGGACTGCGCCGTCTTTTTCAAATGTCCGAACAACGCCATGACACCGTCGGTTGTATCCATGCAGCTCATCAGGCGGCTGATATCCAGCTCTGCCCAAGTATCCGGTACCGTACTGTTTGCGGTGACCCGTTCCAGCTCGGTCAGAATCTCGTTTTTAATCTCGGTTGTAGGAAAGCGGATGCCAATGTGGATGGTGCACTGATCCGGGATTGTGTTCTCTCCCATTCCACCGGTAATTTTGCCGCAGTTGATAAGGCGGCCACGGGAAAAGTCGTTATAGGCCTCCAGAGCTGCGATTTTGTGTGCAGCTTCCAAAATGGCGGAGCGTCCTTTTTCGGGCGCGATGCCGGAATGTGCAGCGACGCCATGTACGGTGATTGTGACCGGTCCGCCGCCTTTGCGACCGACAACAAAGCGGTTGTCCATGTAGCCGGTTTCAAAATTAAATGCAGCCAGAGCGCCGACCGCTTCGAAAGCCATCACTTCCTTGGCGTTGGAGAACATGTGCAGATTTTCTTCGTCACCGGCGAAAATGCACTTAATGGGGCGGTCGCGGAATCCGGCTTCGGTCAGCGCCTTGATTGCATACACCGCAATTACCAGACCGGCTTTCATATCCAGTACGCCCGGACCGTGTGCAAAGCCGTTTTCATCAATGCGGAAGGGGTTTTCCGTTGCAGCGCCTTCCTTAAAAACCGTATCCATATGTCCGATAAAAAGCAGCGGCGCCTTAGTGCTTTCGCTGTTCCATTCACCGATCAAGACATCGCCGGCGTTTTCCATCGGAATGACGCGCGTTTTGGCGCCGGTGCCCTCCAATTCGCGGCGCAGGATGTTGCAAACGGCGGTTACACCGTCCAGTTGGCGCGAGCCACTTTCCGTATTGACCAGTTCTTCCCAAAGGGAAAGCATAGGTTTGCGGTTTCCGTCGATATAACGGCGGATTTGATCAAAAATTTGTTCCATGGGGAGTCCTCCTTTTTATCTGCTTACAGCATACGTACCGCAATACCCGCCAGTAAAACCGAGGCAATAGTAACGGTGACAAATCCTGCTGTCAGCATTTTTGGCAATAAATAATTGAGTATAGCAGCTTTTTCCTGTTCGGTGCGGCCAAATGCTTCCGCAACCTCTTGTGGGATCAGCATAGTAGTGGGGAAGCCGAAGGTGCAGCTGATGCCAAGGGAAATTGACAGTGCAAAGGGAATGTGCAGCAGTTTGGCGCAGGCAAAGCCGACAATTACGATGCCGCCGACGCCACAGATTGCGGAAAGCAGCAGTGCAGGTAAAACGGATAAAACCTGCTGCGGCGTTGTGGTGGACAAATTGGAGAAAATCAAAATGGTCACAAAAAATGTAATCAGGGAACTGGACTTGGTTTTCTCCAGAATCCCTTTCTCCAAAAAGCCCGCCGCGAAAAATACGGCACCCATAATCAGGCAGAGCACATAGTAGTGAATGACACCACCGGTCAATTGGGAAAGATAGTAGGCGACCAGTGCCGTAAGCCCCAGTTTTGCGAGATAGACGGACGGGCGGGCAAATGCGGGCGGCAAACCGAGCGGGCCGCGCTTTTTGGTCGCGGTTGATCCTTGCTGCGCTTCGCTATATTCTGCGACCAGCTTAGCATCTTCCCGGAATCGCCGGGCGGTACGTCGCAGCAAGAGCGAAGCGATGGGCACGCCGATGAATTTTTGCGTGACATAAAGCACAATGCAGAAGGTGCTGGCCTGAGTAAGCCCCATTTCGTCAAGTGCACTGGTCATAATCAGTGTAGCCGCGCTGCCGCCGGCGAAGATAGGAGCACCGGCAATGGCCATATCGCGGCCAATCAGGGGCATACCAATTAAAATAATCACAGCGACCGCGCCGCAAACACAGAATAGGGCGGTGAGAACCACCTTCCACTGACGACGCAATTCGGCAAAGTCGATTGTGGTGCCCAGAGAAACGATTAGAAGACCTGCAATCACATTGCCAAAGCCGGTCACCTGTGCATCCTCGATTAAGGAGCGTGGTAGCAGGCCGCTCCAGAATCCGGCAAGCAGAATAAGCGCAATGCCAAGCACGGTAGAAAAAAACTGCTTTGGTCCGCTGTGCAATCAATTCTCCTGCAGCATAGATACATAACAAAACGGTGAGCGCCAGAACCGGTGTCATATCCCTCATCCTTTCTTGGTTTCAGCATACCATGTAACTTTTTTACGTGTCCAAATCGAAAAAATTATAATGCAGTTATAAATGATGCGTAATGGTAAAAGTGAAATGGTGTGCGAAAGAAAATTGGTATTTTTGTACAAAGAAAAAGGCGCTGTGTACAAACACAGCGCCTTTGCTTTGGTGTTTTAACTATAGCAAGATTGCATTCTGCTGTCAATTAAATAATAGTTATAACGCAGTCATAACTATTTTGCATAACAGGTTATAACGTCTTTCCTGTTCAATGGGCTGCGGATGGCGACGAATACAGCCCGTTGAGAAGTTTGACGAAGGCTTGTGCCTCCGGGCTAAGCAGTTCTCTCTTCCTCTGCAGCCAGCCAACGTTGATTTTTACATTGCAGTTTCGGATGGGAATGGTCTTGATGCCGTAGCGCGCGTAATCCGGCGCGCTCAGCCCTGGGCCGAACCGGAACACATCGGTTGTGCTGAGCAGCGCAAGGATGGCGGCACTATCGCTGACATACACCACTTTTTTATGTTCAGTCAGCCGAATACCGTCGATTTCCAGATAAAAGGTCAGGTTGGAGAAATAGTCGTCGGGAAGTCGCACGATGGGATATTGTAAAAGCTGCTCCATCGTAACTTCATTTTGCACATATAATGGATTGTGGGGGCCAATGTTGGCATACCAGGTATCCTCTCCCAAGGCATTGAAAACAAGATTTTTGAAGTGCAGCATATGCTTGAGCTCTTTAGCCTGTACGTTGTTGCTCATTACAAATCCAATTTCAGCCTCTCCGCTTTCCACACTTTCGATCACCTGCTGCATGCGCTGCTCTACCAGCTTTAGGGAGATATCCTCTTGCTTATGTGCATTATAAAATTCGCTGATAAGCCGTCCCATGGTGATGAGGGGATAGGAAGCAATCGAAAGAATGCGCGGGCGCTCTTTGGAGGATAAGCCTTGAATCAGTTCCATCTGATTGAGGATAGTACGCGCATACTGATACAGCTTTTTTCCCTCATCGGTCAGCGCAACGCCTTTATTGGTGCGATTAAAGATGCGCACCTTCAGTTCGTTTTCCAGATTGCTGATGGCTTTGCTCAGATTGGGCTGGGTCACAAACAGTTTTTTCGCAGCTTTGTTGATGCTGCCTTGCTCTGCGACGGTCACAAAATAGGTAAGCTGATGAATCTGCATTGACAAACGCCCCGTTTCTCATTGGATAAGAATAGTTTATCACAAAAATAGATTTTTTTCGAGAGCATTCGACATTGTGGGTGGAAAGAAAAGTGCTGTGCTTGTTATATGGCTGTCGGAGTGAAGTGCTAACGGGGATGGAAATGATGATTTTGTCGCAGATATTTGGTTGAGGCAGTTCATGCGACGGTTCTGAATTACTCTGAAATTGTAACAGAAGCAGACAAAAGACTTGCCACCCACAGCTTGCAGGCGACAAGTCTTTCAGCACTTTATTTAAGCGGGGATGGATGTTAAAGCTGCGGCAGCAGATTGGCAAGTTCGAGCGCAGCCATAGCGGCATCTGCGCCCTTGTTTCCGGCCTTGGTGCCGGCGCGCTCGATGGCCTGCTCGATGTTTTCGGTGGTCAGGACGCCAAAGGTGGTCGGCACGCCGGTCTGCAGGTTGACCTGCGCCACACCCTTGGAAACCTCGCTGCAGACATAGTCATAGTGCGAGGTCGAGCCGCGGATAACCGCGCCAAGGCAGAGAACGGCGCAGTATTGACCCGACTGCGCGAGTTTGAGCGCTGCAAGCGGGATTTCAAATGCGCCCGGCACCCAGACAAGTGTAATGTCATCGGTGTCTACGCCGTGACGCACGAGTGTGTCCTCTGCGCCTGAAATCAGCTTGGAGACGATGAATTCATTAAAACGCGATGTAACGATGGCGAATTTACCTTTGCCGGCAACCAGTTTTCCTTCCAGTACTTTCATTTTTCCTTCCTCCAATGACGTTATAGATTATGATTACAGCATGTGCTTGAACAGATGGCCCATCTTAATCTGCTTGGTGCGCAGATAGAACGCATCATCTTCCTGCGGGTCAATCTCAATCGGGACACGCTCGACGATTTCCACACCGAAACCATCCAGACCGTAGATTTTTTCCGGGTTATTGGTTAACAGACGCAGTTCCTTTGCGCCAAGGTCCTGCAAAATCTGTGCGCCGATCCAGTATTCGCGCAGGTCGGGTGCAAAGTCGAGTTTGACGTTGGCTTCAACGGTATCCCAGCCCTGTTCCTGCAGTTCATATGCCTTGAGCTTGTTGATAAGACCGATGCCGCGGCCCTCCTGCCGCATATAGAGCAGCACGCCGCGCCCTTCGCGATCGATTTGCTGCATGGCGGCTGCAAGCTGTTGGCCGCAGTCGCAGCGGCGCGAGCCGAACACGTCGCCCGTCAGGCATTCCGAATGCACACGGCACAGCAGGTTTTTGCCGTCTCCGATGTCTCCCTTAACCAGCGCCACATGATGCTCGCCGGTCAGGTCGTTGATGTAGCCGTAAATCTGGAACTCGCCGAAGCGGGTTGGCAGTTTGGCGCAGGCTTCGCGCACGACATGCTTGTCGTGGCGGCGGCAGTAATCCTGCAGCGCTTTGATTGTGATGACCTTGAGCCCCCACTTTGCTGCATGTTCAAGCAGCTCGGTCGTGCGCATCATCGTGCCGTCATCGCGCATGATTTCGCAGCACAGGCCGCATTCTTCCAGCCCGGCCAGTCGGCACAAGTCAACGGTTGCCTCGGTGTGTCCGTTGCGGGTAAGCACACCACCGTAGCGTGCCACTAACGGAAATACATGGCCGGGACGACGCAGGTCTGACGGCTTGGCGTTGGGGTCGGCGCACATGCGGCAGGTGTAGCCGCGTTCCTCTGCGGAAATGCCAGTGGTCGTATCCACATGGTCTACCGAGACGGTGAACGCAGTCTGATGGTTGTCGGTGTTGACCTTGGCCATTTGTTCGAGCCCCAGCCGCTGCGCCACGGTTTCGCTCATCGGCGTGCAGATCAGGCCCTTGGCATATGTCGCCATAAAGTTGACATTCTCAGTGGTGGCAAACTGGGCGGCACAAATCATATCGCCTTCGTTTTCGCGGTCGGGGTCATCGATGGAGATGATGATGCGGCCGGCGCGCAGTTCATCCAGCGCCTCTTCGACCGTGCAATATTGCTGTTTCATATGGATTGTCCTCCTTTTATTGTTTTAGAACCCGTGTTGGGCCAGAAATTCCATAGTGATGCTGCTTGAAGTGGATTTTTCAGCCGGTGCATACGGTGCAAGCAGCTTTTCAACATATTTCCCGATAACGTCGCACTCTAAATTGACCGTCTCGCCCGGCTTTTTGTCCAGCAGGATGGTCTGTGCGCCTGTGTGCGAGATGATGGATACGGAGAAACCGGTTTGGTCCACCGCTGCGACCGTCAGACTTACGCCGTCAATTGCAATCGAGCCTTTTTCCACGATATATCGCAGCAGGGAAGCAGAGGTGTTCACGGTCACCCAGACTGCGTTATCCTCGCGCTTTTGGGATGCAATTGTGCCGGTGCCGTCAATGTGACCGGATACGATATGTCCGCCGAAACGCCCATTCATGGGCATTGCGCGTTCCAGATTGACCGGTGAGCCGCTTTGCAGTGCGCCGAGGCTGGAGCGCCGCAGCGACTCAGCCATGACGTCCGCGCTGAAGCTGTCCGCTGTCATCGCAACAACGGTCAGACACACGCCGTTGGTGGCGATGCTGTCGCCGAGCTTGGTGCCTTCCAGCACGGTTTTTGCCGCGATAGTAAGTCTTGCGCCTGCGGCGCCGCGTTCAATACGGCGTACGGTGCCGATTTCTTCGATGATGCCGGTAAACATATTACAGCACCCCCTCAAGCAGGATGTCCGTACCCAGCGGCGTGACGGTTACGTTTTTGAGTGTCAAAGCGTCCGCCATACGGGCGAAACCTGCGCCACCAAGCGGCGTTTTGGCGGTACTGCCGCCAATCAGTTTGGGTGCGATGTACGCCTGCACCTTATGAACAATGCCTGTCTCGAGCGCTGCAAACGCAAGTTCTGCGCCGCCTTCCAGCAGGATGCTGTCCAACCCGCGTGCGCCAAGCTGCCGCATCAGGTCGTTTAGGTCCACTTTGCCGTTTTGGGCGTTACATAGCAATAGGTGTGCGCCCGCTTTTTTGAGTGCCGTGGCGCGCTCGTTCCATTCGGTCACGGCGATGACTGTGTCGATTTCGTGCGCGGTGCGGACAAGTTGGGAGTCCAGCGGCGTGCGCGCGTGACTGTCACAGACAATGCGGCATGGGTTGTGTCCGCCCTCGATGCGGCAAGTGAGCAATGGGTCGTCTGCCAGCACGGTGCCGACGCCAACCATGATGCCGGACAGGCGTGCGCGTGTCTCGTGTACGTGATGGCGGGCGGCTTCGTCCGTTACCCAGCGGCTGTCACCGGTGTACGCGGCAATTTTGCCGTCCAGCGTCATGGCGTATTTGAGTACAACATACGGGGTTTTGCTTGTGATAAAGTGGAAGAATACCTCGTTGAGCTGGCGGCACTCGTTTTCGCAGATGCCGGTTTCGACAGGAATGCCTGCGTCCCGCAGAATCTGTGCGCCCTTGCCGGCAACAAGCGGATTTGCGTCCAGACAGCCGACGAATACACGTCCAATGTGCTTTTCGAGAATGGCCTCTGTGCAGGGAGGGGTGCGGCCCCAGTGGCAGCATGGCTCAAGCGTGACGTATAGGTCTGCGCCTGCCGGGTCCTCGGTGCAGTTTTTCAGCGCGTTGCGCTCGGCGTGCAGGCCACCGCAGTATTCATGCCAGCCTTCGCCGATGATGCGTCCGTTTTTAACGATGACGCAGCCAACCATCGGGTTGGGGCTGACATGTCCTGCGCCGCGTTTGGCCAGATCGAGTGCGCGGCGCATGTAAGTTTCCGTTTGGTTTTGCAATCGGATCACCTCGTCAGAACAGCCTGTACGGGCTGTAAAATGAAAAAACGCCCCGAAAGCAGAGGCTTCGGGGCGAAACGCCATAAAAACAAAAAATCTGAAACACAAAATGCGTTTCAGAACAGCAAATAAGCGAAAACGGAGCAAAAGCCGTTTTTCGCACATTCTTCTTTCATCCAGACTATACTGTCGGCTTCGGAGTTTCACCGAATCATGCATTCGCTTTGAAAAAGCGTCCGCTCGCGGGCTGTACCGCCGGTAGGGAATTGCACCCTGCCCTGAAGAATCCTGATATTCGGTTTTAGCACAGCAGTCAAATGCTTTGCTGAACACAGTATATACCCGCAAAAGCAAGAATGCAAGCATTTTATGAAAAAATATGCAGAGGCGGCCAAAGCCGCCTCTGCAGTTGGGAAGAGTATAAGGAAAAGAGAAAAGAATGTGGCTGTCTACATTCTTATCATAGCGTAGTCGTATCAAATCTGAAGCAAAAGAAAATCAAATTTGTGCAAAAAAACAGAACAATGATGGGGAGCCGGTAAACCGGAAAAGAACGCTTGTGAGACAGGCGGGAACGTGTTATAATATTTCCATATTGCTATTATGGAACAGATAAGGAGCTTTCGGGGTGAAAAATCGCGAGCAAATTCGTAATTTCTCCATTATCGCGCACATTGACCACGGTAAGTCTACACTTGCCGATCGCCTGCTTGAGCAGTGCAAAGCGGTATCCCAGCGCGAGATGGAGGAGCAGTTACTCGACAATATGGATCTGGAGCGCGAACGCGGCATCACGATTAAGGCGCGCGCTGTGCGCATGGAATATGAGGCGGATGACGGCAAAACCTATGAGATGAACCTCATCGACACGCCGGGGCATGTTGACTTCAATTATGAGGTCTCCCGCTCACTGGCTGCGTGCGAAGGCGCGCTGCTGGTTGTGGACGCGGCGCAGGGTATCGAGGCGCAGACGCTGGGCAACACCTATCTTGCGATTGACGCGGGGTTGGAGGTTGTGCCGGTTATCAATAAGATTGACCTGCCGGCTGCGGATGCGCCGCGCGTCAAGCAGGAAATTGAGGATATCATCGGCATCCCGGCTGAGGACAGCCCGGAGATTTCTGCAAAAATGAATATCAACATCCATTCCGTGCTGGAGCGCATCGTGTCGGACATCCCTGCGCCGACGGGCGATCCGGACGCGCTGCTGCGCGCACTGATATTCGACAGCCAGTACGACCCCTATAAAGGGGTTATCGTCTACATGCGTCTGATGGAGGGGTGTATCCGTCCGGGCATGAAAGTCAAGATGATGGCAACCGGAGCGACGTTTCAGGTACTCGAATGCGGCTATATGCTGCCGCTCGGACTGTCCCCGCAGCAGGAGCTGTGCGCGGGTGAGGTCGGTTACTTTACCGCATCCATCAAGACTGTATCCGACACTCGCGTCGGCGACACGGTCACCGAGGCTGAACGCCCGACGGCGGAGGCTCTGCCGGGTTATCGTCCTGCGCGGCCCATGGTGTTCTGCGGTATTTATACCGAGGACGGCTCCAAATATCCCGACCTGCGGGATGCGCTGGAGAAATTGCAGCTCAACGACGCGGCGTTGTCCTTCGAGCCGGAAAGCTCGGTGGCGCTGGGATTTGGTTTCCGCTGCGGTTTCCTAGGCATGCTGCACATGGAGGTTATTCAGGAGCGACTGGAGCGTGAGTTTGACCTCGATTTGGTCACGACACTGCCGAGCGTGGTTTATGAAATTGTCAAGACCGACGGCACGGTCGTCCAGTGCGACAATCCGCATGATTATCCCGATCCGGGTCTCATCGAAGAGGCGCGTGAGCCATTTGTCAAGGCGACCATCATGACGCCGCAGGAATATGTCGGCAACATCATGCCGATGTGTCAGGAGCGACGCGGCGTATTTAAGGATATGCAGTATCTGGATGCCAATCTGGTAGAGCTGCATTACGAAATGCCGATAAACGAAATTATTTACGACTTTTTCGACGCACTTAAGGCACGTACTCGCGGCTACGCTTCGCTGGACTACGAGTTCCTCGATTACCGACCGAGCGATTTGGTTAAGGTGGATATGCTGCTCAACGGTGACCAGGTAGATGCACTTTCGTTTATTGTGCACCGTGAAAAGGCATACGGCCGTGCGCGCCGTATCTGCGAAAAGCTCAAGGAGAATATCCCGCGTCAGCTGTTCGAGGTGCCGATTCAGGCGGCAATCGGCGGCAAGGTCATCGCACGCGAGACAGTCAAGGCGATGCGCAAGGATGTGCTGGCTAAGTGCTACGGCGGCGACATCACGCGAAAGAAAAAGCTGTTGGAAAAACAAAAGGAAGGTAAGAAAAAGATGCGTTCGCTCGGCACGGTGCAGATTCCGACCGAAGCGTTCATGGCGGTCTTGAAGCTGGATGAGGAATCATGAGCAAATTCAGTTATAATAATCGGCCTTTGGGGTTGTATCTGCACATTCCGTTCTGTGTAAAAAAATGTGCTTACTGTGATTTTTATTCCGTGACTGATGCAGAGTTGATGAAAAATTACGTTTCGGCGCTGCTGACGCATATTCGCGAATACGGGAAAACGTGCAGCGGCTACACGGTGGACACTGTGTATGTCGGCGGCGGCACGCCGACCTGTCTGGGACCGAAGTATCTTGGCCGCATCCTGCAGGAGGTGCGCAATAAATTTCCGCTTGCGGACGACGCAGAGATTACGGTCGAGTGCAATCCGGAGAGCACGGATAAAAAGGTGCTTGACGCGATGAAAAAACATGGTGTCAACCGTCTGTCCTTCGGCGTGCAGTCCGCGCAGGAGGACGAGCTCAAACGTATCGGACGCATCCATACGTTTGAACAGGCTAAAACTGCGGTGGATTTGGCGCGGGAGAAGGGCTTTGACAACATCAGCCTTGATCTGATGTACGGTCTGCCGGGCCAGACGCAGGAAAAATTCCTCGACTCGGTTGAGCAGTGTCTGGCGCTCGGACCGAAGCATTTGTCGTGCTACGGCTTGAAGCTTGAGCCTGCCACGCCGATGGGGCGGGAAAACCCCGTTCTGCCGGATGACGACGCGCAGGCAGATACTTATCTTGCTATGTGTGATCTGCTGCGCAAGAACGGGTTTGAGCATTATGAAATTTCGAATTTTGCCAAGCCCGGCTTTCGTTCGCGGCACAATGCAAAGTATTGGGATTTGTCCGAGTATCTGGGCCTGGGGCCAGGGGCACATTCGTTCATAAACGGACGTCGGTTCGAGTTTGCAAGGGATATTAAGGCATACATAAACGGTGAGGATATCCTGCGGGACGAGGACGAGGTGCCGACCTTCCAACGGCAGGGCGAATACCTGATGGTGCGCTTGCGCACGGCAGAGGGCGTGGATTTCATCGATCTGGAAAAACGGTACAATATCGACTCGACGCCATATGAAGAAGCGTTTCGCAGCCTGATGGGACAGGAACTGGTTGCGCACCAAGGGGCTCGTTGGTATCTGACTGAAAAGGGCTTTCTGGTGTCCAACAGCATCATCAATACCATTGTCGAGGCAGGGCAGGGACAGATGGAAACATCTGCACCGCCGGTGTTCCGATAAAAGACCGGCTGATAGTTTGTTATTCAAAAAAATATATAAATCGGAGGAAAAAATATGCGCGCAGTTATCACGGTGGTCGGTAAGGACCGCACCGGCATCATTGCCAGAATTTCCGAAACTCTGTACAAGCATGAGGTCAACATCGTTGATATTTCTCAGAATGTCATGGAGGATATGTTCGCCATGGTCATGCTGGTCAATATCGACAAGTGTACGGTGGACTTCACCCAGTTGGCTGATGTTCTGGACAAGGACGGCGAGGCGCTCGGCATGAAAATTCATACCATGCACGAGGATATCTTCGACGCGATGCACAAGATTTGAGGTGCCGTCCATGTCAATGATCAATACCAAGGACATTCTGGAAACCATCAAGATGATCGAGGAGGAACACCTCGATATCCGTACTATCACTATGGGTATCTCGCTGCGTGATTTGGCCAGCGACGATATCAATGTGCTGGCGGATAAGGTGTATGACAAGATCACCCGCCGCGCGGAAAAGCTGGTTTCCACGGGCGAGCAGATCGAGCGGGAGCTCGGCATTCCGATCATCAACAAGCGTATTTCGGTCACACCTATCGCCATGATTGGCGCGGTGACGAATGCAAACAGCTATGTGCCGCTTGCCAAGGCGCTTGACCGCGCGGCAAGTGCGACCGGCGTGAACTTTGTCGGCGGCTTTTCCGCGCTGGTGCAAAAGGGCTTTGCCAAGGGTGACGAAATTCTGATTCATTCCATTCCGGAAGCACTGGCCGAGACCAGTCTGGTCTGCTCGTCGGTCAATGTTGCCTCCACCAAGGCGGGTGTCAATCTGGACGCTATCGGCCTGATGGGCCGTATCATCAAGCAGACCGCAGAACTGACGAAAGACAACGATTCGATGGGCTGCTCCAAGCTCGTTGTGTTCGCCAACGCGGTGGATGACAACCCGTTTATGGCGGGCGCGTTCCACGGCATCGGTGAGCCGGAGACCGTTATCAACGTCGGCGTTTCCGGTCCGGGTGTGGTGCAGTCGGCTATCCGCCGCGCGGGTGACTGCTCCATTAACGAGGTGGCTGAGGTCATCAAAAAGACCGCGTTCAAGATTACGCGTATGGGTCAGCTGGTCGGTGCGATTGCCAGCGAGCGTCTGGGTGTGCCGTTCGGTATTGTCGACTTGTCTCTTGCACCGACTCCGGCGATTGGAGACTCGGTTGCGCGCATTTTGGAGGAAGTCGGCCTGGAGGTCTGCGGCAGCTGCGGCACAACCGCGATTCTCGCTATGCTCAACGACGCGGTCAAGAAGGGCGGCGTCATGGCATCCTCGTCGGTCGGCGGCCTGTCGGGCGCGTTCATTCCGGTTTCCGAGGATGAGGGTATGATTGCGGCGGCGGCTTCCGGCGCGCTGACGCTCGAGAAACTCGAAGCGATGACTGCGGTCTGCTCGGTCGGTATCGACATGGTTGCAGTGCCGGGCGACACCACCGCTGAGGTCATCTCCGGTCTGATTGCGGACGAAATCGCTATCGGCGTGGTCAACTCCAAGACGACGGCCGTGCGTGTTATTCCCGCCATCGGTAAAAAGGTGGGTGATATGGTCGAATTCGGCGGCCTGCTGGGCTCTGCACCTATCATGCCGATTGCAACCGGTTCGCCGGCAAAGTTTATTCATCGCGGCGGACGCATTCCGGCTCCTATCCAGAGTCTCAAGAACTGAATATGGCTTTTTAAGGCCGCACATCGGACCAAGCCGGTGTGCGGCCTTTTGGCGTGGTTGACGCGGTGCGCATTCGGCAAATATTGTGCGCGTATTGTGATAAGATGTAGTTCGGCGGAGGTGGTCTATGGTTGTATATCTGGATGTGCTGTTCGCGGTCAATGTGCTGATGGACGGCGCGAGTCTGCTCGCTGCGGCAGCACTCGGTGGTGTGCGTGTCAGACGCATCCGATGGCTGACCGCAGCTGCGCTGGGCGGCGGATATGCGGTATTGGCGGCTGTTCTGCCGACTTTGGCGGCGCTGCCGCTGCGCGTGCTTGCCGGAATTGGTATGTGCGCCGCCGCATTTGGTGGAAAACCGGCCTTTGGACGGGTATGTGCACTGTATTTCGTGGTCGCGGCATCCTTTGCAGGACTGGCAGCGGCACTTGGCGCGGCAACCGGACGGAAACTGCTGTTCGGCGCGGGATATTACATTGCCGTACCATTTCGCGTGCTGATGCTTGCTGCCGCTGCCGGGTACGCGCTCAGTGGAATATTGCTGCGCGGAGACGCATTGCATGGCCCACTGCGCCGCGAGGTCGAGCGGTTGACTGTCCGATTTGATGGGCGGAAACGTGAGGTTCGTCTTCTGCACGACACGGGAAACAGCCTAGTAGAACCGGTATCCGGCCGTCCGGTACTGGTGCTGGGACGGGAGGCGGCATGCAGCCTGCTGGACGAAGAAATAAAACGGGTGTGGACACAGAAAAAGGATGCCGCCGCATGTCTGGCTGCGCTGCCGTCGGAAGCGACAAGTCGGTTCGGACTGCTGCCGTACCGGGCGGTTGGTGTGGAGAGTGGATTGCTGCTGTATTTCCGACCGGACAGTGTGCAGCGCGCAGATGGGACAACGCTTGACTGTGTGTGCGCTATTGGGCCGGATGGCATTGGTCAGGGAGCGTATGATGGGCTAATTGGGGTTTGAAAGGAAGAATACATATGATACTGAAATGGATTATGCAGACGCTTGCGCGGCTATGGAAACGGCGTGCGGTTTATTACATCGGCGGCAGCGAGGTGCTGCCGCCGCCGCTCTCGCCGGAGGAGGAGCAGGCGGCGGTAGAGGCCTGTCAGGCGGGGGATGAGCAGGCGCGCAACAAGCTGATTGAGCATAACCTGCGACTGGTGGTGTTTTTGGCGCGCAAATTTGAATCCGCGGCGGTGAGTACGGAGGACTTAATCTCGATTGGCACGATTGGGCTGATTAAGGCGGTCGGCACCTATCGCAGCGATAAAAATGTAAAGCTGGCAACCTATGCTTCGCGCTGTATTGAAAACGAGATTCTGATGCATCTGCGCAAGTTGGCGGGACGACGCACCGAGGTTTCGTTTGACGAGCCGCTGTCCTCGGACTGGGATGGGAATGAGCTGCTGCTCAGTGACATTCTCGGCACAGAGCCGGACAGCGTCATGCGCCCGATTGAGGACGATGTCGACCGCATGCTGGTGCATCACGCACTCGAGCGTCTGCCTGCACGTGAGCGGCAGATTATCTCGCTGCGCTTTGGGCTGGGATTGCCAGAATCGATGACACAGAAAGAGGTCGCGGAGCTGCTGGGCATTTCGCAAAGCTACATATCCCGGCTGGAAAAGCGCATTATTGCGCGCATGCGCAAGGATATTCTGAAGAATTTTGCATAGGCGGCGGCGCTTGCATGCACGGATAAAATGCGGTACAATAGAACCGCAAAAACGAGTGGGAGCGTGTGTGTCATGCAGGTGGAAATCAAACAGTACATGCAGCAGGATGCGCAGGAGGCGGCTGCGGTTTGGAATGAGGTTGTGGAGGATGGCGTCGCTTTTCCGCAGACCGAGCTGCTGAATGCGCAAAGCGGTCATGCATTTTTTTCTGAGCAGTCCTTTACGGGCATCGCGTATGATGCGGAAAGCGGCAAAATCGTTGGACTGTATATTCTGCACCCGAACAACGTCGGTCGGTGCGGGCATATCTGCAACGCAAGCTATGCGGTCAAAGGCAGTCTGCGCGGGCAGCATATCGGAGAAAAATTGGTGCGGCATTGCATGAGCAAAGCGAAAGAATTGGGGTTTGGTATTTTGCAGTTCAATGCTGTGGTCAAAACCAATGAGCCTGCACTACGGCTGTACAAAAAGCTGGGCTTTCAGCAGTTGGGCGTCATTCCGGGCGGTTTTCGTATGAAGGACGGCACGTTCGAGGATATCATCCCACATTATCATTTGCTGTAAGACACGCCATAAAGCACATAAACGGGAAAAAGTGTGTCGAAGCATGACGTTCGGCAAAATATTTCGTCGGTATATTCGGCCCTTCCGCAGGGGAAAATCCTGATAGACGCACATCGGGTGTGCAGGACGGGAGGGACTTTTCCATGCAAACCAAAGTAGAGATTTGCGGGGTGAATACATCGGGGTTGCCGACGTTGTCGGCGGCAAAAACGGACGAATTACTGGTGCGTGCGGGCAAAGGCGATAAGCAGGCGCGGGATGAACTGATTCGCGGTAATTTGCGGCTGGTGCTGTCGGTGATTCAGCGGTTTCAAGGGCGTGGCGAATCGCCGGATGACCTGTTTCAGGTAGGATGCATCGGTTTGATGAAATCTATTGACCACTTTAACACCGAGCTGGGCGTGCGTTTTTCCACCTATGCCGTGCCGATGAACGGAATTTGGGGAAATTCCTCCGCAAAAGAAAAAGAGACTGTATTACACCCCAAGAAAGATAAAGGAGAAACAAATGCTATTCTGTAATATTGACCTTTTGGATGAGAACTTTGCGCTTCGGCGCGGACAATATGTCGGCATCAAGGACGGCCGTATTGCGTACATAGGAGAGACGGAGCCGCAGGAAGACTACGACGAGCGCTATGACGGCCGTCACCGCCTGCTGATGCCGGGCTTCTACAATGTGCACAGCCACGCGCCGATGACGCTGCTGCGCGGCTATGCGGAAAACTTGCCGCTGCAGCGCTGGCTCAATGAGCGTGTATTTCCTTTTGAGGATCAGCTGAGCGATGAGGCGGCTTATTATGCCACCCAGCTGGCCATTGCGGAAATGCTGGCAAGCGGCACAGTATCGTTTTCCGACATGTACTTTTTCCTCGATGGCATGACAAAAGCCATTCTGGAGAGCAAAATCAAGTGCAACCTCAGCCGCGGGCTGACGGTGTTTGACGACAGCACTTACGAGCAGACGGCGGCTTATCAGGGTAACCTGCGTCTGCTGGGTGAATGGAATGGGGCAGGGGATGGCCGCTTGATTGGCGACCTGTGCATCCATGGAGAGTACACCTCGACCCCTAAGGTGGTCGACGCGGTCGCGGCGCACGCCAAGGCGAACGGCGCACGCATGCATATCCATTTGTCCGAGACACAGGCTGAGCATGAAGAGTGCAAACAGCGTCACGGCATGACCCCTGCGGCATATATGCAGGTGCACGGCGTATTTGATGTGCCGACAACAGCGGCGCATTGTGTCTGGCTGGAAGGGGAGGACTTTGAGATTCTTCGTTCGCACGGCGTGACGGTAGCATGCTGTCCGGCGAGCAATCTCAAGCTGGCATCCGGCTACGCCAATATTCCTAAGATGCTCGATAGCGGTATAAATATTGCGCTCGGTACAGACGGCGCAGCGTCTAACAACAACCTGAATATTTTACAGGACGTGTATTTGTTCGGCGTGGTATATAAGGGATTTTACCATGACTCGACGCTCATTACGCCGGCACAGGCATTGCATGCGGCAACGCGTGCGGGTGCACTGTCGCAGGGCAGAGAGGACAGCGGTCTGCTGCGCGTCGGCTGCCGAGCCGATCTGTGCGTGATCGATACGGACACACCGCAGTTTACTCCCATGACCGATGCGGCGTGCAATGTGGTGTATGCGGCGCAGGGTGCGGATGTCAAGCTGACCATGGTGGATGGCGAGGTGCTGTATCGTGATGGCTCCTATACTACGATTGACATTGAGCGAATAAAGGCGGAAACACAGCGCTGCACGGACGAGATCATTCGTCGATTGTAAGGGGGAGACAACATGAATACCAAAAAGCAAGTGGAGGAATCCGCAGCTTATCTCCGGTCGCGGCTGCCGTATCTGCCGGAGATTGGCCTGGTGCTGGGTTCCGGGCTGGGGCCGCTGGCCGAACAACTGCAGGATACCGTTATTATCGCCTATGCTGAAATTCCGCATTTCCGGATTTCGACCGCGCCCGATCATGCAGGGCGATTGGTTTGCGGCATGCTCGCGGGCAGGCGTGTTATGTGTATGCAGGGACGGCTGCATGGCTATGAGGGCTATGCGCCGGATGAAATTGCATATCCGGTATATGTGATGCGCGCGTTGGGCGTACAAGCGCTCATTCTGACCAACGCTTCCGGCGGCATTAACACCGGTTTTTCGGTTGGCGACTTTATGCTGATCGAGGATCATATTAATATGACGGGTAAAAGTCCGCTGACCGGAGAGAATGATGTGCAGCTCGGCACGCGCTTTCCGGATATGACCTTTGCTTATGCACCTGCGCTTCGGGATAAAGCACAGATAGCGGCCGATGCGTGTGGTCTGGTGCTGCGCCGCGGTGTATACTGTGGGGTCAACGGACCGCAGTTTGAAACGCCGGCGGAGATTCGTGCATTTCGCACACTGGGCGCGGATGCGGTCGGCATGTCTACCGTGTTTGAAGTTATTGCGGCGGCGCATTGTGGTTTGCCGGTAGTTGCAGTGGCAATGATAACCAATATGGCAGCCGGGGTGCTGATGCAGCCGCTTTCCGGAGCAGAGGTAAACGAGATCGCAGCGCGGCGCGGCGCGGACTTCCAACGGCTGATTACAGCGCTTATAGAAAAAATCTAAAAAAATCGAAAAAAGGTGTTGACAGAAAGGGCACTGCGCGATATAATATAAAAGCTGTCACGATTGAATGAAAAGTGACAGCGAATCCGAGGTGTGGCTCAGCTTGGTAGAGCGCTTCGTTCGGGACGAAGAGGCCGCAGGTTCAAATCCTGTCACCTCGACCATCTGGAAAAGGCCGTCGGCATATGCCGACGGCCTCAGTCTGTCGAAAAAGTCCAGCAAAAGCTGGGCTTTTTCGTTTGAGCGCGGTAAAATAGGAATAGGTGGTGAGAGCAATGCTGGAACGAGGAAAAATGGATCGGGAT
>NZ_JBQKJR010000061.1:0-18433 GCF_052117165.1 Agathobaculum sp. LCP25S3_E8 | reverse complement strand
TTTCCAGCGTCTACATGGGCAAGAATTCCAATATTGATTATTTTCATGTGATTGTCCTCCCTTTACAGCCCCAAAGGGCATAAAAATCCCCAGCAGTAAAATACTTTTACCACTGGGGATTATAAGTTGCGGACATACACATATACAGCATACACCTGTTTGTGATTGCTGTTTTTGGGGATATGTCAAAATTGATAAGGCAAAAGTATTCTTAAATTGGGTACAAAAAACTAAGCCCCTACAAAAGGAGCTATCATAATCCTTTGTTCCCACTATTTGATTATAGTTTTATTTAAGAATACCTTGCCGCATATTTTTTACTCCTTTTCTGGATTAAATCATTGTATCACATCAGTTTTAGGAAAGCAAGTACCTAAAAGAAATTTTTCTTCCCCTTATATACCGGCTTCCTAGCGTTCAGAATGTTTTCTGCTGTCTGCTGTGGTGTTTGGTTGGAATTGTCCAACCAAAAGCCGATCCGTGGTGTTGTCTGCATTTTACTAAATACAAATTCAATGTATACAGAAAGATATAAGGAGTGGGAGGGATTCCGCCGTAGTTGGCATTGTAGGAAAATCCAAAAGTTTAGATTTTCCCACAATGCTTATCTTTTGGTCTTTGGTTCGGAATAGTGTAGTGCTGGCGGTCTATCTCTTGTTTTCGGTTGCTTGCTTCCTTACCGTACATGAGCATTTGCACCAGGGTTGTCGTTTCCGTAACCTTCCAGCAGGTTGATGACGCCCCAGATACCAAGACCGGCACCGAGCGCGATAACGAGGGTCTGAAGAACGGTGATTGCCTGTTCAAAAAATGCCATATAGTTTGTTAGCCGGAATCTGATTAAAAAATAGGTTTGTCATGTTTCATAGGCATACAAAAGCCGGAACAATCTGCCACCCGGTTTCCGGGGGCATGATTCCGGCTGTCCTCCTTTTTCATTATTTTTTCTTGCGATTGTCCGCTTTGTACGCCAATGGCCCCAAAAGGGCAGTTGCGGCGAATAGATAAGATCACTCCCTTCTAAAGCGGAACGAAATTAAGCACCCTGAGTATCTACTTCGTACACGTCGCAGACCTCATTGGGCTTGAGTTTCAGCCGGGTGGACAGGAACGCTTCAATGTCAAAAGTGTTCTTGTCGCTTGCGTCGGCTGTGTATTTGAAATTGGGGTGCTTGGTAATGTCGTACTTATCCGAAAGGAAAGGCCGCACACCGCGCAGCTGAAGGATGCACTTGCCGCCGTCCATAACGGCCAGTTCATCCTGGCTCATCAGCTCTTTGCCGAGCTTTTGGTAGTTGAGAGAGTGGGAGATTTCCCGCCCACGGTTCTCACCGGTGTTGTAGGTGTCGATGGTTTCCTTGCCCAGCACGGCAGCCAGCTCTTTGAGGGTAGTCGGCTCTTTACCGCCCAGGAAAATGGAGGTATCCATATTGCCGATGATGGTATCGGCATTGTCCTTGTAGATGGCTTTCAGTTGGCTTTGCGCCTGCAAGACCAGACAGGCGGAGATCTCACGGCTTCGGATGGTAGCCACCAGCTTTTCCAGTTTGGGAATCTGGCCGATGTTGGCGCACTCGTCGATAAGGCAGCGCACATGGATCGGTAGCCGCCCGCCGTACACATCGTCGGCTTTTTCGCAGAGCAGGTTGAATAACTGGGTGTAGCACATGGAAATGAGAAAGTTAAAACTGTCATCCGTATCGCTCATAATAAGGAACAGGGCAGTTTTCCGATCTCCCAGCGTATCCAGCTCCAGCTCATCGTAGGAAGTGACCTCCCTCAGCTCCGCAATATCGAACACAGCAAGGCGCGCACCGCAGCTAATCAGTATGCTTTTAGCTGTTTTGCCTGATGCAAATTGTCAAGGACTTTTTAATCAAGTTTACAAAAAAGTCACATCTTGCTGACTTCTTCACGGAGCAGACGTTTGATTTTGTCTGCCATCGTTTCCTTTGCGTTCTCGTTGAAGTGGACACGAACCACATAGGTGGTCTTGTCGATGGTCTTGCGGAAACAAGGCTGTGTGTGCTGTGCGTTGGTCTGGATTGTGTTTGTGTTCATTGAATACCTCCTTGAAATGAAAAAAGCCAGACAGGATAAGGTCGGCAACGAAGTCCGGCAACGGGCTTCTAAAAACCTGTAACATTGTCCTATCTGGCTCTTATACTACTTTTTAATTTTTCTTTGATTTCTTGGTTGCTTTGGTTGCCGGAAGAAGAAAAATCCTTGCAAATAAAGGACTTTTGAAGATTCTGCCCGGCAACGAGGTCGGCAACGGGATAGCACTTTGCCCGGCAACGAGGTCAATTTTTTAGAACGGAAGCTCCATCTGACTGAGTTCTTCTTCGGTCAGTTCTATAAATCCGTCCATAGAATTTGAGCCGGTTGCAGGTATCCGGTTGCCGGATGGGGCAATTCGTTCCCATCCTTTCTGTCTGCCGTACTTCCCGAAAGAGCGAGGATTGGAGAATGGTCTCCATCCATCAATACTGCTGTTCATAATGTCGTTTATCTCTCGGATTTCCCATTGTCTTGGGTCATCAAAAGGATGGTTGAGAGCTTCTGCGTAAAGCTGCTTGGAGCAAACTTGCTTGATGTCGGGATTTTCAAGGTAGGCTTGAATAAGTCCTGCCTTGGTGTCCTCCGGCATGAAGTCCTTTTGCAGTTCTTTCAGTTCCTTTTCGATGTGCTTCGGCAAACTCAGCCTAACAGGGAAATTCTGATAGATGAACATTGCTTCTGCCCACATCTTGTCGATATAGTCCCTCGATGCAGCTTCATCATCCAGAATGTGAACCTCTGCTTGCTCGGCGTGTACCATGATGGGCATAAATCTTCGGTTGCCGGAACGGTCAAGGGGCAGGAAGTCCAGATTGTTGGAGCTGCCACCAAAGACACATTGACGGAGCCTGTCAGCCGGATGGGTTTCATACGGCACTTTGTAAGTCTCCTTTGTTCGGCTGATAAACGATTTGATGTCCTCAATGCTCTTGGCAGTTGCTGTTGCAATCATTTCTGACATTTCAATCAGCCAATGTCCCTGCATCTTACGGTACACATTGTCATCGTCAATCTTTTTAAGGTCATCGGAGAACCATTCATCCTTGACTGCAAGAAAACGGAAGAAAGTGGACTTGCCTGCACCTTGTCCACCTACCAAGCAGAGCATGACTTCAAACTTACATCCGGGTTTGAATACTCTGCTGATAGCTCCCAACATAAAGAGCTTCAAGCACTCGTAAGTGTACTCGCTATCATCTGCGCCAAGAAAGTGCTTCAAGGCATATCGGATGCGTTCCGTTCCGTCCCACTCCAAACTGTTCAGATAATCTCTGACAGGGTGGTACTTGTTGCTGTCTGCCACAAGTGAGATTGCTTTCTGGATTTTCTTCTCGCTGGTCAGCGAATAGTTATCTTCCAGATAAAGCATGAGATAGGCAAAATCCGTATCGTTCAAGGTCGCTGTTTCCTTGTCCCACCATAACGGCTTTACAATATCAATTCGCCCTGTAAGGATATTGAACCTGATTGCACCTTGCAGATTAGGGTCGTTCTGAAATACTGTCAGACAGTTCTTGATTGTATTCTTGATTGCTCCGTTATCGGTCAAGTCCAGATTTCCTCGGACTTCTGCAACGCTCTGGCTTTGCTGACAGTTCTGCAATTCGCTGTTCAAGTTTCATCACCTCATTTCTTTGCTCCGCTACAAGAGCCTGTCTTTCTTCCAGAGACCCATCAATCAGAGTATCGAGCAAATACTCAATGTAGCTTGTCTTGTGAAGTGCTTCCACAAACAGCGGATGCCATTCGTCATCCGGCGTTTGCGGTGCGTGTTGGGTCTCCCATCTTCGCAGAAGATGAAAATAATCTGTCAGCACTCTGTAACATTGTGCTTCCTCTTTCTGATAAATCTGCTCGGCAGTAGGCTCACGGATTTTCGTCTTGACTGTCGGTTTGTGTTTGCTGTCATAGCTGATACCAAAATCGTCAGCAAGTTTCATCGCTGCTTCTTTGCAGGGCAATCCAAACAGACGGGAAACGAAGTCAATCGCATCCCCGTCAGCTTGGCAAGCAAAGCAATGAAAACGCTTATCGACTTTCATACTTGGGTTCTTGTCATTGTGGAACGGGCAGACTGCCATTCCATTGCGATTGACTTTGATGCCGTACATCTCAGCCGCCTGTCGGGTGGTAATATTGGGTTTTACTGCTTCAAATACATTCATTGTATCTCCTTTCGGGAAACAAAAAAGGCACTCGACATTTTCGCAATGAAAACGGCAAGTACCTGTTAGAGTTCCATATTCTGTTTTTTCTGTTTGTGCTGCGGAGACTTCTGCTCCGGCTGTTTCTTCTGCTCTTGCAGATACTTCATCTTCTCTGTGATGGAGTGCTTCGGTTCGGGTTTCTTTTCAACTTCGCCCTGTTCCGGCTCAATGACTTTGCTTATCCAGTAGCGAACATCTTTGAGGGGTTGAAGCTCGGCTTTTACCTCGTTCAGCTTCGTATTGTTTTCTGCAACGGACTTTGCCAGAGTGTCAAATTCTGATTGCAACGCAGTCAGATCTACACGAAGGTCAAGTCCTTGCTTTTTAAGAAAACGGAACGATTTGTCAAAAGCTGAAAGAGCATCCTTGTGGGTTTCGGCGTAAACTGCCTGTGCTGTTTTCCATCCGATTTTCAAATACTTGTCTTTGACTGCTTTGTGTTCCTTGCAGACGGAGACAGCTTTCTGAATCTGCGTAATGGTTTTCATTCGGGTCTCGGCTGTCTTGGTCGCACTTCGGATTTCAGCGGCTCTGCCATTTACATCTTGCAGAGCTTCGTCCAAATCTTTCAGCGTGTAGAGATTGTGGTCTCTCAAATATGCGACAGCTTTTGAAACTGCCTGCACATCGGCAAGACTGCCTTTGTTCTGTCCGTAGCGAGACCAGTCACGGCGTTCCTCTTTTCTGACATTGAGATACTCATTAAGCAATCCGGCAAGTGTCGGGGATGCGTTATGCTCACGCATTTCGGCAAGAGCTTCTTTCGTGGCTTCGCTCACATCTGCAATCCATTCAAGCAGAGACTTGATGGTTTTGCGGATGGCAGCCATCAGACTGTTGGCAGATTTAATATCACGATTGAGATTGCCAATATTGGTTTCAATGCCTTTGCGTTCCATAGCGGAGACAGCAGCTCCCATGTGAACGGTCGGGATAACATCAATTCCTTGTCTTTCATAAGAACGCATATCCACTCGTTCGGGACTTCCAGAAAGTTCCAGATATTTATTCTGAACAACTTCCCATCCATGTCTCCATTCCTCTGCGTGATATTGTTCGTTCCAATCGACTGTGCTTTCCTTATGGCTTTTCCATCTTCCAGACGGAAGTTTGATACGCTCTCCGTTCTCGTCAAGGTCATAAACCTTGCGGCTCTTTGGCATCCACTTTCCGTTTTCATCAATGGCTCGCATAGTCAGCATGATGTGACAATGGGGATTGTGTCCCGGAGGGTCGGGGTCATGGATTGCTAAATCACAGCACATTCCTTTTGAGACAAAGTGTTCCTCGCAGTATTCTTTTAACATCTGGGGACATATTTCAAGGGGAACTTCTCTCGGCAGGGCAATCACAAATCGCCTTGCAAGCTGAGAGTTCCATTGCTTCTCCACTTCCTCGGCAGAGTTCCAAAGCATTGTGGCGAGTAAATTTTTCAAAGTCAGATACCATGCGCTGGCAGCTTCGGTTGCCAGCGCATTCATGTGATTTTGAAAGCAACAACCACATCTTTGACAGAAAGGGGGACCACCTATGGAAAAATTGATTTCGCGGAAAGAGGCTGCCAAATTACTGGGGATTAGCATTGCCACTTTGGATGCAGCTCGAAACAGTGGGCTAATTTCCTATGTTCAGTATGTGCAAAATGGTTGCGTGTACTTTACAGATGCTGGCCTTCAGGAGTATATCGCAAAATGCACCCATCGTGCAAAGCCAGTGGAAAAAAGCGCTACATACCGCAAGCTGCGAAGTGTCCGAGCTTGAGCTGTTCCGTATCCTTGCTGGAACCTAATATGTCTGATAAAACAAAGGTACAGCGCTGGACATTATTCTTAGGAGGTGACGGAATTGGCAAAAAGAAAAAGGGCAATTCCTCAATATGGTACGGTCGTGCTTAACGGCATTGAATATTATAGAACCAGAGTCGAAGATTCGGATGGAAACAGAGTGGCGCTTTATGCAAAGACGCCCGAAAAGCTTTATGACAAGGAACTGGAGGCGTTAGAGCAGATTGACAGTACTACGTTTCGTCGAAGATCGCCTACGGTTGCTGAGTACTGTGAGAAGTGGCTACTGATGCAGTCCGTCCATGTTCGGGCCACCACCTTGACAGATTATACCTCTAAGGTGCGGCGGCACATTATTGGAGGGCTGGGAGACAAGAGAATGGCTGATGTATCCCTGGATGACATCCAACTTGCCCTCGTACCTGTTTCCAAGAAGTCGGCTTCGGTTTATAAGTCTGTGGTGATTCTCTGCAAGTCCATTTTCCGGGCGGCCAAGGAGAGCCATGTGATTGACGAGGACCCGACCATATACCTGGATGCAAAGGGAGGAGTTCCCCAGGAAGAAAGACAGGCATTGACGGATGAACAGGTTGAGCGGCTTTTGGACACGATCCGGGATTTGCCGCCCTATGTATTTGTGATGATCGGTTTATATGCCGGTCTGCGCCGGGAAGAAATCCTGGCGCTGCAATGGGATTCTGTGTATCTGGATGCAGAGGCTCCGTACTTAACGGTACGGCGGGCATGGCACACAGAACATAACAGGCCGGTCATTCTTACCGAGCTAAAGACCAAAGCGGCACAAAGAAACATTCCTCTCCCGGTCTGTCTGGTTGAATGTCTGAAAGATGCAAAGAAAAAATCCACTTCGGATTATGTGATTGCCAATCGGGACGGTGATCCGCTATCCTATACACAGTTTAAGCGGCTGTGGCAGTATATTGTGACGCGGACTGCAAAGCCGAGAATGGCCAGAAAACTTGTGGACGGAAAGTATGTAAAATATATGCTTTACCCGAAACTTGGAGAAAAAGCCAGGAATAACGGCCATGTGGTATATAGCCTGGATTTTGAAGTGACACCGCATCAGCTGCGGCACACCTACATCACCAATCTGATTCATTCTTCGGTGGACCCCAAAACGGTACAATATTTGGCGGGCCATGAAAGCAGCAAAATCACGATGGACATTTACGCAAAGGTCAAATACAACAGGCCGGATGATCTTGTCAAAGCAATGGGCTGTGCCTTTGACTTATGGGACGCTGTGTAAGTTCCGAACAATTCAGAAAATGAAGTAAGAGCGAGACAAGGATGTCTCGCTCTTAGTTTTTCCTTGGCCGTATCTTTGATTCAATTTGAAATCTCTGATAAAAAGGAGGTGTAGATACATCACCACGCGAGAAAGGAAATTAATTATGGCAAAGAAGAAAAAAAACATACCTCAATATGGAACCGTCACACGAAAGGGTGTCCTGTATTACAGAACCCGGATTCTGGACGCAGACGGCAAGCAGGTGAGCTTGTATGGGACTACCTGCGAGGAACTGTACGATAAAGAGCAGGAGGCGAGACGCCAGGTAGCGGAGATCATCTTCCACCGGGAGCATCCTACTGTGGCCGAGTATTGTGAGAAGTGGCTGTTGATGCAATCCGCAAAAGTGTCGCCGGCTACACTGAAGGGCTACGCCTCCAATATGAAGAACTACATTATCAAGCCTTTGGGAGATATGTATATGGAGGAAGTAACAGCGGATGATATTCGTCTGGCGCTGATCCCATTGTCCAATAAGTCCGAGAGCCTGCACAATACGGTGAATATGCTCCTCAAGTGCATTTTTTACTCGGCAGAGCGGAGCCAGTTGCTGGAATACAATCCGTGTGAGGGGATTTCGGCAAAAGGAGGGAAACCGACCCAAAAGAAAGATTCGCTGACAGACCAGCAGGTGGAAGTGCTGCTGGAAACCGTCAAAGGACTTCCGCCGTATCTGTTTACCATGATCGGCTTATATGCCGGTCTGCGCCGAGAAGAAGCTCTCGCCTTGCAATGGGATTGTGTGTTCCTCGATGCACCCACTCCATATATCTCTGTGCGGCGCGCATGGCGATCAGAGCATAACAGACCGGTTATCTCTACAACGCTTAAGACGAAAGCAGCAAGAAGGGATATTCCCATTCCCAAATGCCTTGTGAATTGTCTGCGGGAAGCCAAGGCTGCCTCCAAATCGGAATATGTGATTGCCGATAGTGAGGGACAGCCCTTGTCATATTCGCAGTTCAAACGTGTCTGGCAGTACATCGTTGTTCGGTCTACCAAGGAGCGTACCTATTATAAGTATGTGAACGGACAGAGCATCAAGTACACTGTTCAGCCGAGTCTGGGAGGACATCAGAAAAACAATCCCAACATTGTGTATAGCCTGGACTTCGATGTGACACCGCACCTGCTGCGGCATACCTACATCACCAATCTTCTGTATGCAGGTGTTGACCCCAAGACGGTCCAGTACCTTGCCGGACATGAGAACAGCAAGACAACTATGGACATCTATGCAAGAGTAAAGTATAATAAACCAGAACAGCTATTCGATGTAGTAAATTCTGCATTTCATCAAGCTGTCCCCTCGTAAAAGTGGCCTGTTTTTTGGGTTAAGGAATAGGACAACCGAGGGGCCGAGGCTCAAAAAAGCCCGGAATATCAAGGAAAATCATCGCTCAGACGATTGAAGTACGGTCTGAAGGCTGCACGTCGTGCTCCCCAGTTCAGCAAGCGCTGATTTTATCTTCAACTGCTCAAAAACCCTGCAACCGCAAGGCTTAACAGTCGTAAGGAACTATAAGTCTTGTGGTTCGGGCAGAGAACGGTGTGACCGTGAAGGTCACGCCGTTTTTCTGCGTCCAAGGGTAGATTCTGCAATCATGGGTTCTGCCAGCACGGGGTTCTCCACCTCGTCAACAAAATTAAAGATGATCTCCACCTTCTGTCTGCGCTTACCGCCAGACTTGTCCGGTGCGTGGATGATGATCTTCTTGATATACTCGTTGACAATCGTCTGCGTCAGCTCCGTGACATCCACATACTTTTTCGTCAGCGCAATGAAAGCGTCCAGATCGTCGCCCATCGCCTGCCGCTGTTCAACCCATTCTTCCGTTGTTTCAATTTCGAGCTTTAACCGTTCCTGCTCCGCTTCATAATCAGAAGTCATCTTCTTGTACTTTTCCTTGCTGATTTCACCGAGGGCGTAGTCCTCATAGAGCCGGGACATGACCACATCAAGGGTGGCAAGGCGCTTTTTTGCCTGCTCCATGCGCTTCTGATCTTCCCGGATGTCTCGTTCCTGATCGGCGCGGCGGTAATGCAGCCACTCCTCCTGAAAGCCCTCCACATCACCGCGAATGTACTCGTTGACCGCCTGAATCCGTTCCAGTACCAACTCCCGCAGCACATCCTCGCGGATATAATGCGCCGAACAATCGCCACGCCCACTCTTATATTTGGAGCAAACGTAGTGATCCTGCTTGCCCTCAAAGCTCTTGCAGGTGGCAAAGTGGAGCTTGCCGCCGCAGTCCGCGCAATACAGCAGCCCGGAGAACAGTCCCTGCCGTTCCGCTTTTGCGGGGCGGCGTTTGTTTTTGCGCAGCTCCTGTACTCTATCCCATTGTGCGTGAGAAACGATGGCTTCCTGCGTATCCGGTACGATGAACATATCCTCCGGCGCGTTGGGAATCCGCTTTTTCAGCTTGTAGGACTTGGAGTAGGTCTTGAAATTGCAGGTGCAGCCGGTATATTCCTGCCGTTCCAAAATACCGACGATGGATTGACCCTTCCATCCATACGGATTCTTTGGCAGCGGCTTTCCCTTGCGGCTGGCATACAAAGCCTTGGTCGTAAGAACCTGATCGCGTTCAAGAATCCGGGAAATCTGCTCCGGGCCTTTGCCGTCGATGCAGAGGTCAAAGATGCGCTTGACAACCGGCGCGGCATCCTCGTCCAGAATCCACTTGTCCTTGTCGTTTGGGTCGCAGCGGTAGCCGTAGGGCGGCTTGCCGAGATGCTTGCCGCTGGTGCCGCGCTGATGCAGGCTGATACGGACTTTCTTGGAGGTATCGCGCGGATACCACTCGTTGAACAGGTTGCGGACCGCAGCAAAGCCCTCTCCGTCCCCGCGCTGGCTGTCCACGCCGTCGTTGACGGCAATGAAGCGCACATCGTAGCTGGGGAAGATGGTGTCGGTGTACTGGCCTACAGTCAGGTAATCACGACCAAAGCGAGATAGGTCTTTGCAAAGCCAGCAGCCTACCAACCCCTGCTTTACCAGTTCAAAGCCCTCCTGTACGCCAGGGCGCTGAAAGTTCGTGCCGGTATAGCCATCGTCAACCAGCACTTTCAAGTTTGTGTAGCCATGATCTCGTGCGTATCTGGTTAAAAGCTCGCGTTGATTCTGTATCGAATTCGACTCGCCATCCTGCGAATCCTCATTACTGAGGCGGCAGTAGAGTATCGTAATTTTTTGCTGATCCGTCATAACGTCCTCCTTCACGTTCGGGTCAGCCGACAGAATCGGTGTGCTTGGAATTATATTACCATAGTTTTGTGTCACTGTCATTAACAAGCCACCTCCCGGTCAGAAAAAATGAGCCGTTTTACCTTTTGGGTAAGAGGCTCATTTCCGTCGCAGACGGTTTCAATGGTGTACCACGTGTTTCCAATCTTGCGCTCCACGGTTTTGCAGAAAGGGCTTCGCCTGTTCCAATAGGCCTCGCACTCCTGCAAAAAGGACTCCGGCGGGTCAAAGATCGGATCAAAGTAGCTCTCATGGTCAAAGACCTTGCAAAGCTCAAAGACCAAATCGTCTTTCCCCTCCATCACGGCACGGTTGATTTCGTCAATGCTGATAATTTTTCCCATATATGATTCCTTTCTCATAATTCTATTTCGGTTTTGCGGCTGTGCAGTTGTGTCTGCTGCCGCTCCTGCTCATGCTGCACTTCATAAATGTTGTAGTGAATGGCCCAGAGCTTTTTAACGTCGGCGTAAAGCGGCGAAAGCTCTGTCTGAATGTCCTTGTACTCCTGCTCCAACCGCTCACGCTCTCTGCGCCATACGGTGATGGGTATCTTGCCATCCTTGAAATACGGTTTCAGCTTGCGCTCCGCCATGTAGAACGTCCGCAGCGTATCGTCATGCTCCGACTTGTATTTCTGTCTGGATTTTTCAAAACGGATACTTCCCAGCTTATCCGCAACCGGTTTTCCATCGACATAATACTGTGCCATGCGCAGCAGCTCGTCCAGTTCCTTGATGCGGGATTGCTTTTCCCCGGCAGACGCTTTCATTGCGCTAATGCTGTTCTGCATGGAATGGAGCGCGGTATCCAGATCATCGGTGGTAAAAAGCTGCTTCGCCTGCAAAAAGCGGAACGTATCCGCATACCGCTGTAAGTTGGCTGTCTTGGCTTTTGTGCTGTATGCGCCTTTATTACGGTTATTGTAATAGGTCATCAGCAGATCGTTCAGCATGGGCGGCTGCGGCTTGGAGAGTTCTTCCTTAACCGCTTTCAGCCATTTCAGCAAAGAGGCGATTTTATTCTTTACTTCCCGCAGCATGGCGTTGGTTTTGCGAACCCAGCGGTTGAAGTCGCCCTTGTCGGTGCGGATGCCCTTCGCTTCCATTGCTCGGACAGACGGTCCCTCGTGGACGGTAGGAATCTGTTCAATGCCTTGTCGTTCATAGCTGCGGTGGTCGATCCGGCAATCCAAATCTTTCTCCGAAAACTTCGCGTTGCACAGATCAGCCCACGCCTGCCGCCAATGCTCCAAGGTTTCAGGACTGCCCCAATCGGTGGTCGGCACAGCGTTGAATACATAGTTGCCTGCCTCATCCCGGATGCGCTCACCATGCTCGTCCAGCACATATTCCCGCCGCTGCTTGTTGCCCCATCTGCCGTGTTCGTCCAAAGGGCGAATGGGACACATGACATGAAAGTGCGGATTGGAAATGCCGACGTCCTCCTTGTCGGGAGAATGAACAGCAAAGTCCACCACCATCCCTCGGCTCACAAAGTTCTCCAACAAAAATTGCCTTGCCAGAGCGATATTCTCCTGCATGGAAAACTCGTTCTGCAAGGCAATGTCAAAGCTGTACGCAAGCTGCGCTTTCTTTCCGCGTTCGGCTTTCTCCACCGCGTTCCAGAGGGTTTCACGGTCTGCATACTCCGATGGCGCATGAGAGGGCAACAGGATTTCAGAGCAGATCACGCCGCCTTTTCGGGTGTAGTCGCTGATCTCGCCGTAGTATTCGCTGTGCAGCTTTTCCCCGGCACGGTAGGCGGCAGACGCCACAGCGGACTGTCCCGCACTGCGCTTGATTTGCGTCACATGAAAATGGAATAACGCGATACTCAGCACCCCTCTTTCTGTTCAGCCCGGTTGTGTTCGTTGACCGCTTCCATGAGCAGGCCCTTGACCTCCGGCAGGTCAAAGACCTTTTCGGCAAAGGCGTAAAACTCAGCGCGTGTCAACAGCTTCGTCAGCGGGGCAATGCTTTCCATATCCGCACTGCGAACGATCAGGTTGTGTGCGCGTTTGGTTCGGTCGCCGCGCTCATAGTAGGCAATGCGGTTTTCCAGACGCTGCTTCTTGTGCTGCTCCTGTGTAAGCTGCTGCTCAATTTTTTCTTTCTCGGCATTCAGCTCGGCAATGGTTTTCTGTTTTGGCATTGTGTGACCTCCTTCAAAATTAGTGAAATAATTGTTCAGACTTTGCGGCGGAAATTGTCTGCGTCAGCAGATGGTTTCCACCGCGAAGTGCGCTGGGATAGCTGCATAGGCAGCGCAAGGGAGGCACTCCCTTGTACGGAACGAAGTGACGCAAAACAGCTGTGATACTGCCCGACGGGCTATCTGGAGCTGCTGTGCTTGCAGGACCGCTTTGTGTATCTTCCCGAAATGCCCTACCGCAAGGTCGATCTCGATAAGGCCGCGCGGAACGTACTGACACAGGAACAGTTTGAGCAGGACGGCGGTGACGGCACGGTCGCCAGCTGGCGCAATACTGTGACGGTCGAAAATGTTCATCCCAACACGACGGTCTCGTTCCGGATGAACAATCTTTCCGGGAACACCGCTGATTTGAAGCTCTATGCCTACGGTGCAGACGGAAAGCTGGCGGAGGTCAGCAAAGAGCTGTGGACGATCACGGATGAAGCCGGGACTGGCGTGGATACCCTGGCCGACGGCACACTGTATGAACTGCGTGTGAGCATCGCAGACGGCGGTGCGCTTGATCTGAGCGAGGAGGAAAAGAAGATCATCATTTCCGTTGTGCTTGCAAAGTAAGTCTCAAGGAAGGCTATCAAGAAACTACAAAATCACCCCCGTTTCTGATTGATATGCTCCCTTTATGAGAGACAGTGAAATAAATACACTGTCAATCACGAAGGGAGCATTGTTCATGTCAAGAAGGAAAACCAGCAGATCAGAGCAACTGTCGGCGGCGAAAGCCTCTGCATGACCTGTGGGCGCGTCAGCCCTTTGTACGCGCAGTCTACCTTTGAGGACTTGGCGGTGGATTTCGAGGGTACAACCGCCAGTGGCGCGGAGCGATTCTACCGGCGGACGCTTGACAAGCTGCGCCTGAAGCTGCTGGAAAGCGGGCTTGTCCATACCGTGACGCTGAAGCAGACCGAGTGCCGCAAAAGGAACAAAAAATAGCCGCCGCTGTCTACCTATATCAGGTAGACAACGACGGCGAATGGGGAGAGATCAGATTTGACTTTGCAACCGGCACAGCGGAGATCGTCCGGCTGGCGGAGTGGGACACGATAAAGTCCAATGTCTTTGCAAGGACGGTGATTCGGCACATCCAGAGCTTGCTGGAGGTGCGGCTGCTGAAAGAGACTGTTGTGATGTTTGACCAAGCATTGTGATCCTAAAAATTTATAATTATTATTCAAGCAATCGCTTGATTTATTTTGTGAAGTCTGATATCTTATTATAAGAAACACTGGATAATGCACAGAAATGGGGGGATTGTGTTTTGCGGGAAGAAAAGAAAGCCGAAAAGAGACAGGAGCTTGTAGGCGTCTGCCTTGACTGCTTTGTCGAAAAGGGGCTGACCGTTGCCACGACAAAGGACCTCTGCAAGGCGGCAAAGTTGCAAAACGGCGGCATCTACTATTACTTCTCCACCAAAGAGGAAATCGTTCTTGCCTGCGCAGAGGAAGCGATCAAACGAATTGAAAAAGCTGCGTTTGCCATCGTGCTTGAAGATATTAGTGACATCAAAAGCATGATGGATCATCTCGGTGAGCTGGCGGATAAAATGTCGCCTACCATGCGCTTTCTGGTCAGCGTATGTGTGTCGCGCGAATACGGAGAAAAGGTAAAGCCTTCCCTTGTGCGGCTTGCGGCAAGATACCCTTATTACACGGGCAGGATTGCGGAGATCCTCGGCTGCACCGACGAAGAGGTTGCGCCGTTCGTTCATCTGTCGATCCTCGCCATCAACAATTATATGATCTTTGCCGAGCGAGCGCTGTTTGACCCACAAATCGAAGCGGTCAAAAAAGAGCTTTCAAGGCTTGCGGAAAGAAAGGGGCGGAATAATCGATAGTTTACCATAAAGAGAAAATCACAAACGACTTCATAGTCAATCCATACGCACAAACCCTTCCGAGGAGATGACCAAAAACAGAAGAGAATCATAGGAGGACAACATGAAAAAGATATTTGCAATTCTACTATCGCTGCTTACGCTGCTTTCCTGCGGGCTTCTTTCCGCCTGCTCTGCCAAAAAAACGCAGCCGGATACACCGGATACTGAAACCGTGTGGGAAACGGTCAGCGAGGCATACATCTATGCGTTCCCACTGGTGCTGACCGACGCAACCAAAACATTATCGACCAATACGGACGGAACCATGACTGGCCGTGCGCCCATCAATCAGTTCAACCATGCACAAAAGCTGGCGGACGCCTCTTTCCGCACCGTTGTGACGCCGAACGTCGATACCGTCTACTCTCAGGCGTGGCTTGACATCAGTGAAGAGCCTATGGTCTACGTTCTGCCGGAAACGGATCGCTTCTGCAACATACAGTTGCTGGATGCCTGGACGAACACTGCCGCCGTGCTGGACAAAGCGGGCGCTTATGCCATCGCGCTTCCCGGCTGGGAGGGCGAGCTGCCCGGCGGTGTGACGCGCGTGGACGTGCCCACCGCAACGGTGTGGTCGATCACCCGCACGGTGCTGTCCGGGAACGAGGATCTGCCCAATGTCTGTGCCATTCAGGAACAGATGCAGCTCCTGCCGCTTTCGGCTTATGTACAGGGAGGCGAGTATGCCGCACCGCAGGGAACATATAAAGAGGAAAATGACTTTGTTCCCGTGAGCAAGGTGCTTTCCATGACACCAGCAGAGTTTTTCAATACGGCGAACGCTCTGATGCAGGTCAACCCGCCCGCCGATGCGGATGAGGAACTGCTGAAGAAACTCTCCGCCATCAACGTGGGCGCGGGCAAGACCTTCGACGCCGCCCTCCTGGGCGAAGGAGCTGCCGAGCGCTGGACGCAGATGCTTCAGGGGCTTCGCGCCACGCTTGCCGCCGACGGCGCGAAGTATGCGCAGAAACTCGGTCAGTGGATCTATTACGGCAAGCCCATCGGCAACTTCGGCACGGAGTATACCTACCGCGCGATGGTAGCGCTGGTGGGGCTTGGCGCCAACACCGTGGACGTGGCGATCTATCCCAAGACAGCGGTGGATGAGACCGGCGCAGCGCTGACCGGAGAAAAGAAGTATACGCTCCACTTTGAAACCCTTCCTCCCACGCTGGAGGGCGGCTTCTGGTCCGTGACCGCCTACGGAGAGGATGATTTCCTCATTGACAATTCCATCGACCGCTACTGCATCAACGACCGCTCCGACTTCAAGCTGAATGCGGACGGCACATTGGATATTATCCTGTCCAAGGATGCACCGGAAGACACCTCTAACTGGCTGCCTGTTTCCGACGGGGAATTTCATCTGTTCATGCGGATCTATGTACCGGATATGACAGCACTGGATAGCTGGCAGCCACCTGTTATCCGCGAACAATAAGGAGATGGAAAAAGAATGGCTATGAAACGTATTGTAGCAATGCTTCTTACATCGGTACTATTGCTGTCCTGCGTCGGCTGTGCGCAGGATGGGCGCAAAGAGCCGGGTGCGGAAAAGGCAGACCTGGGTCTGACCGCCGAGGTCAAGCCCGCCACAGACTTTACGGCAAAGGCAAATGCCGCCGTCTACGATGAACTTGACTTCGATGATAAGCAGGAATATGAATTCGCCATCCGTGGACTGATCGACGCGCCGGAAACACTGGAACTAAAGGACGAGGATGGGACGATTCTCTGGAGTCAGGAAGCCTATGCGTTCCTGGACGATTATGAAAAAGCGCCTGACAGCGTAAATCCCAGCCTCTGGGAGAACACGAAGAACAACCATGCCTATGGTCTTTTTGAAGTGACGGATGGCATCTATCAGGTCCGCGGCTATGACATGGCAAACCTCACCGTTATCAAGGGCGATACGGGCTGGATCGTCTTTGACACGCTGATGAGTGTGGAGTGCAGCCAGGCTGCCATGCAGCTGATCGAAAAGAATCTTGGTAAATTCCCGGTCAAGGCCGTCATCATCTCTCATTCCCACGCCGACCATTTTGGCGGCATCGCTGGCGTGATGGCGAAAGAGGATAAGGCAGACGAGACACTTTCTATTGAAGATCAGCTCGCCAGCGGCAAGATCCCCGTGATCACGCCTGTGGGCTTCACGGAGCACTCCGTGAAGGAAAATGTCTACGCCGGTAAGGGTATGGGCCGCCGCAGCAATTATCAGTATGGCATCCTTCTGACCCCCGGCGTGACCGGCAAGCTGGCGCAGGGCATCGGCATGGGACAGTCCACCGGAACGGTCTCGTTCATGACGCCCAGCTATGAAATCATGCAGTCCGGCGAAAAGCTGACGATCGACGGTGTGGAGCTGGAGTTCCAGCTCACACCGGGTACGGAAGCGCCCGCCGAAATGAACACGTGGCTGCCCCAGTACAAGGCGCTTTGGATGGCGGAAAACTGCACCGGCACGCTCCACAATCTCTACACGCTGCGCGGCGCGGAGGTGCGCGACGGCGCGGCATGGGCAAGCTATATCACCGAGGCCATTTCCCTTTACGGCAAGGACGCGGAGGTCACCTTCCAGTCCCACAACTGGCCGCACTGGGGAAACAACGTGGTGAACGACTACATGGTCAACACGGCTGCCGTGTATAAGTTCATCAACGACCAGACGCTGACCTATATCAATCAGGGCTACACCAGTGACGAGATCTCCAACATGATCGAGCTGCCGGAGGCGCTCAATAAAATCTGGTACACCCGCCAGTACTACGGGACGGTCGCCCACAACGCCAAGGCGGTCTACCAGAAGTTCATGGGCTGGTATGACAGCAACCCTGTCAACCTGAACCCCCTCATGCCAAGCGACAGCGCAAAAAAATGGGTGGAGTACCTGGGGGATGTTGACAAGGTCCTGCAAATGGCAAAGGCGGATTTTGACAAGGGTGAATATCAGTGGGTCGCCGAGGTCACAAACACCATCGTCTTTGCCGACCCGACAAACACCGATGCGCGGCTTCTGTGCGCCGATGCACTGGAGCAGCTGGGGTATCAGGCGGAGTCCGGCCCGTGGCGCAACGAATATCTGACCGCCGCGCAGGAGCTGCGCCATGGAAACGCCAATTTCACCGCTTCCACCAAATCTACCGGCGACATGGTCAAGGCCCTCTCCGCGCCCATGCTGTTTGACTATATGGCCATTGTCATGGACAAGCAGGCGCTGGCTGACCGCGACTTCACCATGAACGTGATCCTGCCTGACGTGGGCGAACAGCACATGCTCCGCGTGAAGAATGGTGTGCTGCTGGTCTATGCGGATACATTGTCTGATGATGCGGACGTGTCTATTACCTGCCCGAAGAATGCGCTGTTTGCGATCCTGACCAACAATCAGGAAACGGTTACACAGGCCGTCAAGGTCGAGGGCAGCGCAGAGCTGCTGACGCTGATGATGGAGAATATGAACCAGTTCCCGATCACCGGAGCCAACCCCTTCAACATCATCGAGCCGTAACGGCTTCGCGGGGCGGTCCGTGGGAAGACCGCCCCGCTCGAGAGAAAACAGCGAGATGCTTTCAACGCAAATTAAAAGCTGTCTGTTTCTGTTGGAAACAGACAGCTCAGTCTGTCGAGAAACCCGGCCTATGCGTCAGGCATAAGCCGGGTTTCTGGCGTATAAAGGCCAAAAAAGTACAAACATGAATGGAGAAGACTTCTCCTTCCACAACC